>JABDKH010000087.1 GCA_013002345.1 Rhodothermales bacterium | reverse complement strand
GGATGCAGGCCGGCGACTTTACCGCCGTCCGATCCATGATCCTCGTCAAGTAAACCACTCGGTTAGTCCCCTGACAGGGCGACCGACACAAACAAGGCCGGCCCGGGAGCAATCCCGGGCCGGCTTTCTGTTGCTATTGATTGCCTACGGATCTTTCGCAGGTCCCTTCTTTGCATCTATCGACTCAAGCAGCGTCACGAATCTTCCAGCCAACTGAACGCGCATCCAAATCAACAGTGTCACCTGGCGGATGACACTTGACACGACACCGAACCATCCGGAGTACTGCGTGAGCAGGCTCGGCGCTGTTACAGACTATGAGCGACCGACCCGTGGAGCACTGCTTCCCTTAGACATACGGTGCCACATAAGCGTGCCTCTCATGTGACCACGGCGATCTGGTTTCTGCCATGAAACGCCCGCGGCAGGCGAGGTTCTGAATATTTTCGCCAGTACCTGCGTGATGAATCTCGATCTTTTGTGACCAGCGGCACCATATGACTCACTGTACGTGCTTGCTAAAGGAGTCTGTACCTCCTCTGACAAGGGGTGCCGTCGCGACCATGACACAAACGACAAAGGCCGACCCGGGGTCAACCCCGAGCCGGCCTCTGCTCTCACGAACAGTCGAAGCCTGCTTCCTACTTCGACAGGATCATCGCCTTTGTCTGGGTGACGTCACCTGCCTTCAGTTCGTAGAAGTACATACCCGATGACAATCCGCTGGCATCCATCGTCACGGAATGATTACCCGGCGGCATCATGTTCTGGACGAGTGTTCCAACGAGACGGCCCGTGGCGTCAAATACTCTGATCGAGACATCTGCCGCTTCAGGAACCGCGTAACGAATCGTTGTGGAAGGATTGAACGGGTTCGGATAGTTCTGCTCGAGAGCGAACGTGGCCGGGACCTCGGAGGCATCGTCAACGTCGGTGACAAATCCGCCGCTGTGCGTGGCCATTGCGTAGTTCGCAGCCCACTGTACGTCTTTATCCGTGTGACACTGCAGGCAGGCAAAGTCCATCGTGACGGCGGCAAGTCCGTTACCATCAAGAGCGACTGAACCACCTCCCGCGGCGAACATCGCCTCATCCTTCGTGAATGCACCCGTATTGATGCCGAAGATGTGCGTTCTAACGTCACCGATCCAGCCATTGCCGACCTGCGCACCGACAGCAGACTTGCTCGCCCGTGGCATGTGACAGTCGATGCAGTTGATTGGCTTATCCATGCCGTTCAGGTTGACCGACTGGGCTGGATGGCACGTCTCACACTGGGTCGTGATCCCCTCCTGGCCTGGGGCGGTGGCATCAGGATAGCGAACAGTTACGTGCGGATTGTGGCAGCTCGCACACGTGAGTTCAGTACCCACACCGTCGCCGTGAGCCGACGCCCGCATCTCGTTAACCTGCTCGTGGTGACGAATGTATCCACCACTTACCGGGATGGCGTTGGTCGCACCGCCTCGCTGATGGCATTCGCCACATCGGGTGATCTTGAGATAGTCGCCCGAATTCGGAGGCAGTACCGGAGGATCTGCAAATGCACCTGCCTGGTGATCACTTCCCGGACCGTGACAACCTTCGCATCGAATCCCGGGCTCGCTGAACGTCCCGAGGCTGTCGGCTACAACATTGTTCCACGATCCCTCAGGCGTCGGACCTGTCGTATGACACTGGAAGCAGCCATAGTTATACTTCTTGTCCTCACCCTTGTGATATGCGGCCCAGCTTGCATCGCGGCCCAGTGACGCAGACGCCCCCAGACTCGGAAGGTTGTACTGTGCCGAATCGCCGACGGTGTAGACTCGCCCGTCAGGTTTCACGAAGCGCGCCTTCCAGCCGTAACCGCCAATCACGTACGCAAAGTCATCCCATGATGTACCCGGAGGCAATACCGGTCCGGTGGTCGTGTTTGCGGGGTATGTCGGCGCAACGCCGCCCGTAACCTCATTCAGTTTGTAGGGGTGGCCGCTCTTCTGGTACTCGGACACAATTTCCGGATTCCTTCCGGTGTGGCAATTGATGCACGCTTGCGAGCCGATGTACGTCGGTTCCAGCACAACTTTGTTCGTGCCGTCCTGCGTAAGGGCCATTCCGAGCATTACCAGGGTTGCCGTCAGTAACGAAAACCACTTCATACGCTCTCCTCCGTCATAACTTGTGTGTTGCTTTCCAAATGTGGGATCCCGCACGGGGACGTACCAGCGGGCGTGAGGGAATTTAGTACATCCCCTACACGTTTCTCCACTTTTTCGGCCGATTCTTCCGTAAGCGATACCTATACATTGTGTAGGGCAATACCCTACGAATAACGGAGAAAGCGGGAACCTGTTCGTGCGCAAGGGGATAAGTCTCGTCACCGCACTTAACCGGGAGAAACGCATGAAAGGAATGACACGCAGGTCGCTCATCGCCGCAGTCGCCGTCGCCATTTTGGCCGTCGGTGGCTTCAGCCTTGTCCGAGGTACCTCGTCGGCAAAGGAGGTCGTCGTGTACAAGACCCCGACGTGCGGGTGTTGTGGCAAATGGGTCGAGCACCTTGAGGGCGCCGGTTACAAGGTGGTCGTGCACGATGTGAACGACTTGACGGGCATCAAGAACATGCATGGCGTCCCACCCGGACTCCGAACGTGTCACACGGGCCTGATCGACGGGTACGTCGTCGAGGGACACGTCCCGGCTGAATTCGTAACGCGGCTCCTGGACGAGAAGCCCGACATCCGGGGGATCGGAGTTCCGGGCATGCCGATCGGATCACCCGGAATGGAAGGCCCGTATCGGGAATCTTACGACGTCGTGGCCTATAGCAACACGGGTCAGACCGCCGTTTTCGGGCATGTTGAGGGTGATGAGGGAAGATAGTCGGCTGTTCAGATTGCTCCGAGAGGAGCGGGTGTAGCAAGCGATGCCGATCAAGGTTGCGGCGATTCAGATGTGCTCCGGTCCCGACAGAGAAGCCAACCTCTCTGCCGCCGACGCCCTGATCGCCGAGGCCGCTGCCCGTGACGCAACCCTCATCTCGCTCCCCGAGAACTTCTCGTTCCTCGGCCGTCCCGAGGACAAGCTGAAAGAGGCGGAAGCTTTTGAAAGTAGCCAGGTGCTCGAGTTTCTGAGAGGCCAGGCGCGCCGACATGCAGTGCATCTGATAGGCGGCAGCATTCCTCTCCGGTCAGAAGATCCGGCTCGTGCCAGCAACTCCTGTCTGGCCCTGAATCCGCAGGGCGAAATCGTCGCCCGCTACGACAAGATGCATCTGTTCGACGTTTCGATCGACGTCGTCAACACGTTCCGCGAATCGGACCACGTGAAGCCCGGCAACGAAACCGTTGTCTTCGCCACCGGCGACCTGACGATCGGACTGAGCATCTGCTTTGATATCCGCTTCCCGGAGTTATACCGGAGCCTGTCGCATGCCGGTGCCGATCTCGTTTTCGTGCCGTCCGCATTCACCGTTCCGACAGGCAAGGCCCACTGGGAGGTTCTGCTCCGTGCGCGTGCGATCGAGAATCTGTGTTACGTTGCAGCACCCGCCCAGATCGGGCAGCACATTCCCGGCCGTACGAGCTACGGGAAATCTATGATCGTAGATCCGTGGGGTACGGTGCTTGGCGTCGCTCCCGACCGGCCGTGCGTCGTCACGTCCGACATAGACATCGGGCACCTGCACCGGGTTCGCACGCAGTTGCCGGCCCTCGAAAAGCGCCGCAACGACGTGTTTCGTGGATGATGTTGGTGGCCGGCAGGCTCAGGCGTTAGCCAGCCCGGGCTTGAACCGAATCACTTCCTTGCAGAGCCGCTCCCAGTCCTTCATTTCGGAGCGAATGCTCTTGCGCAAATCACGAATCTGCGCCTTCTTGATCCGGATCTCCTCCCTCGCCCGCTCCCGCTTCAACACCGAGTAACGGTCGAGATCCGTCTTCATCTGCGCGAGCTTGTCCGTCAGGCTCTCGTAAGTCGTGTCCATCGACGACATGAAAGCCTGCACTCTCGGATGCTCGACATCTCGCAGATGTTGCAGCATTAGCTTGCGGTCGGCGGCGACGAGCGTTCTGTCGATCGCGACGCGGTTGACGCGCTGGAGGTCGCTGGCCAAACCGATCTTGCTCATGAGCCAGATCAGATACTTCGGCGGATCGAACTGGTACCAGCGGACGCCGTTTCGGTAGTCGCCCGAGAATGTGTGGTGGTAGTTATGGTATCCCTCGCCGAACGTAAGGTGTGCAAGAATGAAATTGTTGACGGCCGAGTGCTCACTCGAATACGGCTTGGATCCCCAGATGTGGGCAAGCGAATTAATAAACCACGTCGAATGATGCGTAAGAAACAGGCGCAGGAGAAAGCCGAATATGAGTGCTCCAAAGACATCCTGTGTGAGCGCAGCCACTCCGGCCACCAGCAGAACATTCGTCGCAGTCGCAAGCCATCCGTAATACTTGTGCTGGAACATCACCAGCCTGTTGGCCATGAGGTCGCGAACAAGACGTTCCTCAATTGGAGCCTGGTGCTCGAACAGCCACAGAATGTGGGAGTGCCAGAAACCCTGGTTCGTACCGTAGGGATCGCCTTCCCCATCGACGAATTTGTGGTGCAGGCGGTGGTCGAAGGCCCATTTCAAAGCACTTCCCTGAATTGCCGCCGTGCCAAAGAAGAGCAGAGGAATCTCCAGGATCTTGCTCGCTCTATACGTCTTGTGCGAATAGAAACGATGATATCCCATCGTAATGGCCACCAGGGTGCCTGCCCACAGGAGCGCCATCAGTGCGAGCAGGTCCAGTCCCGGCGTACGGGCAAACAGGTAGATCGGCAGTCCGATAAAAAGGACTGCGTGATAGCCGGCGATAAAAAGCAGCGCGCCCCAGTGCACTCCGGCCCTTTTCCCTCCGTTTTCTGAAGTGGGAAGCGTGGAACTAGTTTGCATATAGATGTCGCAGCGATTCGGGAAGGTTCGATGTGAGGAGCCCGACAGAATCGGCCTTCGGCCTATCTCAATTCCTGATTCGCCAGGTGCAGGCCGCCGTGGGGTCGGGCAAGTCGCTAGTACGCCCGAAGCAGGTGTTCGATTCCCGCTGATGCGATTTTTTGTGGCGCGTGGTTGTTACGGGCGGGAGCGACCGTTCAGCCGCCCCGCCCGTACACAGCTTACCTACGCAGCATCCACATCGCCGTCGGACAGCCGGTCGAGTTGGCGTTTTGCGAAATCGCGACCGCCGATGCCGAACGCGATGGCGGCAGCCAGTGCGATGGCTCCGAGCACGAGACCGAAGGCGAGGTTGATGATCGAGTTCGCCAACCCCATTTGCCGCAGCGCCATGGCACCGGCTAGAACGATAATCGCGGTCCGGGCCGCGATGGCCACAAGAGCCGCCTGACTCATCCCGCTTCCGTGAATCGCCTCGTACGCCAATCGAGCAATGTAGAGCCCGAGTGCGAGGATGACGAGTCCGACTAGCAGCTGTCCTGCGAACACGAGGAATTCGGAGATCAAGGCCGTCAGTGTTACAAAACCGATCAGGCTTGCGGCCTCCATGGACGCGAAAAGCAGGATTGCGATAAGTACGACCGCGCCCGCCAGATCCGATGGGGCCTTGCGACCCTCGGGCCCATCCGCGCTCCACAGTCCGATTCGTGCAAGGAACGCGTTGAAGCCGATGCTTGATAGCAGGTTGCTGACCAGGCCGCCGACAAGCTTGCCTATGACATAGGCAATGATCAGTACGATCGCTGCGGCCAGGATCTGAGGTATGGCCGTAAGAATCAGATCCAGCATCTCACTCGCCGGAGCCGTGACGGCTTCTATGGCGAGTGCATTGAGCGCCGCTATCAGCACCGGAATCAACACGAGTACATATACGATGGTGCCCAGCACCTGGGAAAAACTCTGCGTTCCGAGTATGCCACTCAGTCCTACGCGCTCTGCGAGTCTGTCCGCACCGGCTGCGGAGAGCAAATTGGATACGATGTTCCGTATCAGCTTGGCGATGAAGTAGCCTACGAGCAGAATCACCGCCGCAGCAAAAAGGTTCGGGAGGAACGCCAGCAGTTCTCCCAGCAGCCCTTCAACCGGTCGAAGCAGTCCCTGCAGTTCGAGTGTCCCCAGAATGGCCGGGAGAAAAAGCAGGAAGACGAGGTAGTACACGGCCGTCGCCACTGATTCCGAAAGAGATGCGCCCGGCTGCTCACCTTCGGCTGCTCCACCCAGTTTCTGATCGATGTGCGTGGCCTGAAGTCCCTTGCGCGCCAGCAGGCGAAGAATCCCGGCAACGACGAACGCGACAAGAACGAGGACACCGGCCGCGATCAATTGCGGCAAATAGCCAAAGACGGTGCCCAGGAATTCGTTCAGCGGCGCCGTGACGAACGTGAGCTGAAGCACCTGCAACACCGCCACCAGCACCAGCAACATCACGATGTAGAACACACCTTTCGATATACCTTTCTCCACATCGAGCTTGGCTTCACCGTCATAGAGCGCGTTGGCAAGTTTGTCGTCGAGTGTGGTTTTTCGCAGTATTCGGCGCACAAATGCTGACAACATCCTTGCGATGATGTATCCGACGACAAGTATGGCAAGCGCGCCGAGAACGTTAAGGAGGACAGGCCCGATCTGGGCTGTCATTCGATCTATCAATTCTTGCATGGTGTACATCCTCCGGTGAGACAGAAAAAACACGAACGCCACGTCCCGTAATCCGCTACGAGATAGCGGGTCGTGCCCCCCAGCGCCAACATAATCAGCGGGTTTCGCCTGTGCAACGGTCTGGCGTTCAATCCGATATGCGCAGTCCAGCTTGATCCATCGAGTAGCTTTCCACCGATTTCAGCCTATTGCAGGTCGGTCACACGCACCCATCGGGCCGTGTTCAACAATTGCATTTCCTTCGGATCAATCCTACGTTTCTATATTGGATCATTGTCAAAGTAAACGGCATCCCGCCATGATTTTTCGGAGACTACTCAGGATTACTGCCCTCGCCACGCTTCTGTCCGTTTCGGGGATATGGGGCGTGTACGGACAGGATATCGAGGATGACATCAAGCAGGTCGAACAACAACTCGAAGATGCCCGGTCGAAGCAGATAGACCTGGTGTCCCCACGTTACTTCTCTGAAGCAGAGAAACGACTGGCGGAGGCCAAGGATCGATACGACCGCAGCGGCAAGATCGAAGATATTCGGAAGCGGCTGGCAGAGGTAAGGACAGCGCTCACCAGCGCGATGCAGTATGAGGAGGTGGGCAAAGTCCTCCTTCGGACTGCCATTGAGGCGCGGAACGCTGCAGCCGAAGCGGGAGCGCCCGAATTTGCAGCGACAGAATGGAAGAATGCGGAAAAGATCATGCAGGAGGCAGGCGAGCGCGTCGAGAAGGGTGACCAGAACGGTACTCGCGATCGCGCCCGCGGTGCGGAGCAGACGTATCGGGCGGCCGAACTTGTAGCGATCCGCGCGGACGTACTCGGCAAGGCACGTTCGGCTCGATCTTCCGCCACCCAGAGTGAGGCGCAGAAATGGGCCGCGGCGACATTTGCCGATGCAGAAGCTTTGCTCCGCCAGGCCGAACGCGAGCTGACGGAGAACCGGTACGATCGCTCTGGGGCGCGCAACCTTGCACAGAGGGCACAGTCGCAGTTTACTCGTGCCGGACGGATTGCGCAGACCGCCCAGCGGGTCGACGACGACGCAAAAAAGAGGGTTGAGGCACTCGTGCTGGAACAGGAAGCACTTGTCGGGCGAGTGGCGGAAAGCCTGAACCGCGTGCCGGACTTCGCAGAGGGCATTGAACCCGTGACGGACGAGGTGGTAAGCGCTGTCGGGAGTCTGTATGACGATCGGTCCAACTTGCAGGAGGAACTGTCTCGCAAGAACGTGGAGATCGACCGTCTTCGAAACGTGGAGATGAAGAGACTGAAAGAGCTGGTCGATTCGCTTGACACACGCCTTGCGATGCTCGAGCAGCGCGAACGGGCGGTCACGGCAGAGTTGCGAGAGAGAAACGAAGAGGAAGAAAAAATCCGTCGCGTGAAATCGACGTTCGGAGCTGATGAAGCCGAGGTTCTCATCTCTGGTGACCGGATGATGCTCCGGCTCTACAGCCTCACGTTCGCCTCTGGAAGCGCAGAAATCCGCCCGGACAATTTCTCACTTCTTACGAAGGTTCAGCGTGTGCTCAGGGAGTTTCCCAACTCGCCATTGATTGTCTCTGGTCATACCGATTCCCGCGGCTACGATGCGACCAATCTGTCGCTCAGCCAACGCCGCGCGGATGCCGTCCGAGAGTACCTTCTGGCTAACATGTCCATTGACGACGGTCAAATTAGCGCGATGGGGTTCGGTGAATCGCGACCTATCGCGAGCAATGACAATGCGCAGGGACAGGCGAAGAACCGTCGAATCGAGATCATCGTCAGCATGTCCGGAGAGCCCATAAGCGGTATGTAGTTCATCCATTTACAGGGTCGTCCCGGAAGGGTGGCCAAAAAGCGCGGGAAAACCGCTTCGGGTCATACTCGGGGCGGTTTTTCTTATGGGACGCATTCTATCCCACAGAACGCCGGGCCGGGCCGCGAAATCCTTTTCACGAAATCCTCAACTTTTGAGAATATCGCCCGATAATGGACAGGATAGAGGTATTGATTGCCGAAAGATTTCTTGTTTTGAACGCTAGATTCCCGACGCCGGTCGCATTACCTGCTCCAAAGACGCGAACCGCCGGTGCCGCTAGTCGCACCCCGTGTCGTTATCCGTCCACGGGCGACAAGTGTGCTCGCGCGGTTCTTGCTCTACTGGTTGCACTCGCCACACTGACTGGTGGACAGGTCCTCGGCCAGCAGAGCGTGGTCGACCACTACCGGACCAGAGACGGTCTGCCAAACAGCCTTGTCAAGTTCAGCTTCCAGGACGAGTCCGGCTTTGTATGGCTCGCGACGGACGGTGGGCTCGTGCGCTTCGACGGCGTCAACTTCGAAACGTTCACGACTGCTAACGGACTGCACAGCAACTACGTCAAGTCGATCTTTGCCAACAGCCGTGGCCGACTGTTCGTCGTTACCGACCTCGGAATATCGGAGGTGATCCGAACAACCACAGAAACTAAGATCACGTCCATCGTACGCGGGAGTTCGGCGGTTCAGGATTCCCTCCTCTTCTACCCGAAGAAAATGATCGAGGATCGCGCCGGTAACCTGTGGGTATCGGACGCGCGGGGCCTGATGCGGTTGTCGGCGGCCGGCCAGCGCCGCTACACGCTGCCCGCACACTCCTGGCCGAACTCTTTCGTTCGATCCTATTCTCTAATCGAAGACGATCTCGGCCATCTCATCGCGATCTCTGAGCGGGGCTGCGTCTTCTACCTGGAAACGAACGAAGACCGTTTTGTCGAACTGAAGACTCCCGTCGACTTTGTGCAAAGCAACACAGCCCTGTTGCGAGCGGACGGCTCGATCTGGGTGGGAGGAGCATACGGCATACACTCCTTCGAGTTCACGGCCGACCACCAGGTATCGGACTGGACGCTTGTCACGGACCACGACGGCATCATGGATATCGCGGATCTCGGTGACGGTCGTCTTGTGGCTGGTACATCCGGGAGTGGCCTGCTAGTCCTCTCACAGGACGAGACGGGGTGGAATGCCAGGCCCTCCGACAGTCAGAATCTCGAAGTCGTCCATGATGTCGCCCTGGATTCGGAAGGCAATTGGTTCGCTGCAACTGACGACGGCCTGGCGATCGTTCGGCGCTCCTACTTCACGTCGGCGATAGACTTCAAGAGCACGGCGATCCAGTCCACCGCTACGGGCCAACGCGGCGAGGTCTTCGGGATACACGAGACGAACTTCGTTCGACTGACCAGAAATGGAACCGGGTCACCTCACCGGACCATGTTTGTGACTGATGAAGTTCTGACGGCACTAGCCACAGATGGAGTCACACACTGGGCGGGATCGGCAAACGGTACCGTGTACCGTTATCGATCGGATGTTCTGACTTCGTTCCGGCTGGATAGCAGGCAAGCCATCGCTTCAATGGCAGTCGATGGAAACGGGGACCTGTGGATCAATCATTTCAATGCAACAGAAGTGGCTCGAATTGCTGCCGACGGCACGGTCGACTACTACGGACCGGAAGACGGTATCGCTTCAACCGTTAATGCGGTTCGCTATCTCCGGGGTGACATCTTCGCCACCGGAACCGGCACGAGCTACCTGTTTCAGTACAACCCGGCGAAAGATCGATTTGATGACCTTTCGCAGCCTCTGGCCTTCGAGACAATAACCGACATCTCGATAAATGACGTTGACATTGACCACGATGGAAACCTCTGGCTGGGGTCGAGCGAAGGGTTGCTCGAGTACAAATCAGGAAGCACCACCAAGCTACACGCAAGCCATGCTCTCGCATCGGAGGATATTCGAGCCCTTGCTCACGATCGATTCGGGCACACGTGGATCGGTACTGGCCGAGGTCTTTATCGGTACACGGCAGGCCAGATCTCGCAATTCAATCACGATCCCGGCATCGGAAACCTGACGATCAACTTCCGGTCCATTGCAATCGATTCCGAACAGCGGGTCTGGGTCGGGCACTACGCCGGAATATCGTACTGGAGTCGAAGGCCGGGTGAGACGCACGTTACTCCCCGACCGGTACTCCGCGCCTTGTCCGTGGACGACGTCCTCGTGGATGCATCGAACGGTGAGATTGACGTGTCATACGGCTCCTTCGTTGAGGCCGACCTGGTTGCGTTGTCTTTCCCCGGGCACAACATCCTTTACCAGACTCGTATGAGTCGATCGCCCGGTGAGTGGAGCAAGTCAGAATCAGAAGCTCATATCCACTTCCCAAGCGCAACAAGCGGCACACACCTCGTTCAGATACGTGCGCAGCAGGATGGACACCTGTGGAGCGCACCGACGGATATCCGCATCAGTGTCGCATTGCCGTGGTATCGGGCGTGGTGGGTCGTCGCTCTTTTCCTCGCAGCAAGCATCGCACTCATCGTCTTGATGTGGGTCGGACAGGACAGAATCCGGACGATGCAGTTGCGCACGCAAAATCAGAAACTGGAGCGTCTTGTCACCAAACGAACGAAGGAACTGATCGACCAGAAGACCACGATCGAAGAGACGAATCGTGAACTAAAGAGAGTTCTGGAACGAAACCATGAGTTCCTGGGAATTGCCGCCCACGACCTCAGGAATCCTCTCACGAGTTTGATCGGCTTTTCCGAACTGCTCATCGACAGCATCGACGAGATGAGGTCCGACGACTTCGTGGAAAAGGGGGCCGAAGTGCTGCCGATCATTCACCGAGCGGCGACGACAATGCAGGGAGTCATTCAGGACTTGCTGGATGCCCAGCTCGTTGAGCGCTCGGATGGCAACCTGAAGATGGTTGACACCGATTTTGTGCAGATGACACGATCCGTTGTAGATATGAATGCGGTCGCCAGTCGTCGGAAAGGAATCACACTGACCTTTGTCCCGCACGGAGTCTATCGGGCGACGGTCGATCGACGGAGCATGCAGCGAGTCCTCGACAACCTCATCAGCAATGCCGTCAAGTACTCACCAGGTGGAAGCGAGGTCACGATTCGAATCATGCACACAGGGCACTCCTTACGCTTCAGTGTGTTGGACGAAGGGCCCGGGCTCACGGACGAAGACAAGAGCAAGGTGTTCGGCAAGCTGCAGCGGCTATCCGCTCGTCCTACGGGCGGTGAGACGTCGACCGGTCTCGGACTCTATATTGCCAGTTCCGTCGTCGAGATGCACGGAGGCACGATCGGCGTCGACAGCGTATCGGGCCACGGTGCGGAATTCTGGCTCGAGATCCCGGCGCAGCAGGCTCTCGCAGCGGCCTGACACCATCGACATCGGCGCCGACGCCGACCAAACGCGTCGGCGTTTTTCGTACGCAGTTCACGTCGAGACACGCCAATCCACTCGCACGCATCGGAAATTCCCGGATCCAGTGCGTAACAGTAACAGGAGCGTAGTATGCCCGATCATCTGTCCGAGCTAAGAACCCACCTCGCACGGGTCCGCGATCTGGAGAGTGCTGCAGCCGTCCTCGAATGGGACCAGGAGACGTATATGCCGGCTGGCTCCATAGAGTCGCGGGCCAACCAGATAGGAACTCTGCGCCAGATGGCGCACGATGCAGCGACCAGTGACAGGGTCGGCAGTCTGCTGCAGACGTTGGAGGAAATGCACGACGACGGCGACGACTTCACGACGTCTCTGATTCGGATCGCTCGACGTGACTATGATCGAGCGACGAGGTTGCCGCCTACTCTGGTATCGAGACTGGCCAGGGTCTCCGCCATCGCGAAAGAGGCCTGGAAGGAGGCACGGGATACGGATCGCTTCGACCTGTTCTCGCCACACCTCCGACAGATCGTCGAACTGAACATCGAGAAAGCGGAGTCGCTGGGATTCACTGAGTCGGTCTACGATCCGTTACTCGACGAATTCGAGCCGGGCATGACGGCAGCGGAGGTGTCAACACTCTTTCTCGAACTGAGGGCAAAGTTAGTGCCGATCGTTCGCGCCATTGCTGCAGCGCCCCAGGTCGATGATTCGATTCTTCGACGCCGCTACCCGCACGACGCGCAGTGGAGATTCGGCGAGAGCGTAATCCGTGATTTCGGATATGATTTCAATCGCGGTCGACAGGACCTGTCAGCTCATCCATTCACGACGACGTTTTCCATAAACGACGTACGCCTCACAACCCGAATAGAGGAGGACTTCTTCTCCCCTGGATTCTTCGGGACGCTGCATGAAGCCGGTCACGGATTGTACGAGCAGGGTATCGCTGCGTCGTTGGAAAGAACACCTTTAGCCTCAGGGACATCTCTCGGAATGCACGAGTCGCAGTCGCGGCTCTGGGAAAACCTTGTTGGCCGGAGCAGAATCTTCTGGCAACATTACCTCCCTGTTCTGCAATCGCGATTCCCCGGCCTTGTGGATGACGTCTCCGTCGACGAGTTCTACCGGGCGGTCAACCAGGTGACAGCATCGCCAATTCGTGTCGAAGCCGACGAGGTCACGTATAACCTCCACATCATGCTCCGATTCGAAATCGAGATGGACCTTCTGACGGGAAAGCTGGACGTCGAAGAGATACCGGATTCGTGGAACGACCGGATGGTGGAGTATCTCGGCCTTCGGCCGGCCAACAACGCCACCGGAGCGCTTCAGGACATCCACTGGTCTCTGGGCACTTTCGGATACTTCCCCACCTATACGCTTGGCAATCTGATATCCGTGCAGCTCTTTGATCGACTTCGGGCCGACGTCCCGGGAGTTACGGATGATATCGGGCGTGGCGATTTCGACCGACTGCTGGCCTGGCTCCGCGAGCATGTCCATCGACACGGAAGAAGCCGCTCGGCGGCACAGATCATTCAAGATACCTGTGATACCGAGCTCAGCGCCGAGCCATGGTTGACGTACATCCGCCAGAAATACGGCGAGATCTACGGATCGCTTGAATAGGCTTACGGAATGAATTCGAGCGGCCTTGATGCTCAAAAAAGGTCGAATCGGTACCTTGTTGTTAGGGCCAAGGCGCAAGTGGCGTACGGATGACAACGAATCGCAGCCGAATCCCGTCTCGACCGCAATTCCTGATCACCAGAACACCTGACGCATGCTGGACGAAGCAAATCTCGAAGCCCTCTACAACATGATTCTCGGGTACGGTCTGAAGGTACTGGGAGCCATAGTCGTAATCATCGTCGGCTGGATCGCCTCCAAGTGGGCGAGGCGGATCGTGATAAAGGCGTTTGAGCGCCGACCAGGATCGGACGCGACGCTGGCAAAGTTTTTCTCGAACCTGGTTGCGTGGCTTGTGATCGTCATTGCGTTCATCGCGGCGCTGGAGATGTTTGGCGTACAGACGACCAGTTTCGTCGCACTCCTCGGCGCGGCAGGACTCGCGATCGGTCTGGCATTCCAGGGCACGCTGTCGAACTTCGCGGCGGGCGTAATGCTTCTGGTCTTCCGCCCGTTCAAAGTCGGTGACGCCATCAAGGTGGCGGGAGAACTGGGTGTGGTAGAGGAGGTCGGCCTGTTCGTCACCAATCTCGACACGCCGGACAACCGGCGCATCGTCATTCCGAACAGCAACATATTTGGATCGGTGATAGAGACCCTCACGTTCCACCCGACCCGTCGCGTTGACGTGCCGGTCGGAACCGAGTATCCCGCAGACATCGATGCCGTGCGGGCTATTCTTCAGAAAGCAGCGAACGCTGTCGAGGGGCGCCTTGATGATCGTGCGCCGGAGATTTTCCTTCAAGATCTGGGGGCGTCGTCAATCGACTGGGTCGTCCGGGTATGGGCGCCTACGGCCGACTACTGGACGGTGCGTCAGGCTACCATTCGAGACGTCAAGAAATCACTCGACGATGCGGGCATCGGCATCCCCTTCCCGCAGATGGACGTCCACCTCGACGGCCTGCCGACAGGCGCATCGGGAGACTAGTACCGAACGCATTCGGTAAATCAAGATGCCTGATCCTCAAGCTCAACAAGCGTGGAGTCCGTCGTCGTGGCGACGGAAAGAGACGCTGCAGCAGCCGACGTATCCGGACAGTGCGGCGCTTGAGGAAACGCTTGCGAAGTTATCTGGGCTGCCACCCCTCGTGACCTCGTGGGAAATCGAGCGTCTCAATCATCAACTGGCCGAGGTCGCTGAAGGAAAGAGATTTCTGCTTCAGGGTGGAGATTGCGCCGAAAGCCTCGCGGATTGCGAGTCTGGAGTAATCACGCGGCGTCTGAAGATCCTCCTTCAGATGAGTCTCGTCCTCGTGTACGGGTTGCGTCTTCCCGTGGTCCGTGTCGGACGCTTTGCGGGCCAGTACGCGAAACCGCGGTCGGCCGACAACGAGACCCGCGGCGGGGTGACGCTGCCCGCATACCGCGGAGACATCGTTAACCGGCCAGGTTTCTCTGAATCCGATCGTGTCCCGGATCCCCAGTATATGCTTGAGGCGTACAGCGCATCGGCGTTGACGCTGAATTTTGTTCGGGCGCTCGCTGCGGGCGGTTTTGCAGACCTCCATCACCCGGAATACTGGGATGTCGATTTCCTGAAGCACTCGCCGATGGAGGATGAATACGAGGCCATTGTCGATGAGATCGGCAGTGCACTCATGTTCATGGAGATCGTCCACGGTGCACCCATTGAGGGACTTTCGACGGTCGAGTTCTTCACCAGCCACGAGGCACTTCTACTGCCGTACGAACAGGCCCTGACGCGGGCCGTGCCGCACAACACCGGGATCTACAACCTGTCGACGCATTTCCCCTGGGTCGGCGTCAGGACCGCGCACGTCGATAGCGCGCATGTGGAGTACGCGCGCGGCCTGGCGAACCCGATCGCGATCAAGGTAGGTCCCGACACCACACCCGACGAGCTTGTCCAACTGACCGAAGTCCTGAGCCCACAGAACAAGCCCGGGAGAATAACACTCATCACGCGTCTCGGAAGTTTGCGGGTCGCCGATCATTTGCCGCGATTGGTGCGTGCCGTGGTGGAGGAGGGGCGACGAGTGATATGGTGTTGCGATCCGATGCACGGAAACACGGAGATCACCGCCGACGGAGTCAAGACGCGGCGGTTCGAAAACATCATGTCGGAACTCACGCAGGCGTTCGAGATCCACAACAGCCTCGGAAGCCGACTAAACGGCGTACATATTGAACTCACCGGCGATGACGTCACTGAATGTGTCGGCGGGGCGCGCGGTCTGCGGGAGAGCGATCTCGGGAGGTCTTATAAATCGGCTGTCGACCCGCGGCTGAATGCGGAGCAGGCGCTGGAACTGGCGTTCGAGATTGTTCGACAGATTCAGCGAGACCGGCAGTCGGCGTGAAGCACGGCTGGCCTTATCCCCGCAGCGCGGACTCCCTCGGCTGCCTCCTCGTTTCTGACTCCACCACGTGGTGAATCCACGCTCCTCCGAGCACGTCGTCTCCCTCATACAGCACTACCGCCTGGCCGGGAGTAACGGCAGGCCGCGGCATCTCGAAAACGACTTCCAATTCATCAGCCGCAGTCTGACTGACGCGACACGGCGCTCCTTCATCCTTGTACCGGATCTTGCCCGTCGCACTCAGCACGTTGTCTAACCGGTCGTACTTGATAAGATTGATCTGTCGCGCAACCAGTGCCTGCTTCATGAGCTCGTCCCTCGGCCCGACGGTTATCCGGTTCTGCTTCGCGTCGATGCCTGTCACATATATGGGGTGCCCCAGCGCGAGCCCAAGCCCGTGCCGCTGACCGATAGTGTAGAACGGGTATCCATCGTGTCGACCGATTACCGACCCGTCGGCCGTCACGAAGTCGCCGGGGCCGACCTTTTCGTCCAGTCGAGTCACCCGATCCCTGAGAAATCGACGGTAGTCGTTGTCCGGCACGAAGCAAATCTCATACGAGTCCGGTTTGTCAGCGACTCGATCCAACCCAAAATCAGTCGCCATTCGCCGGATCTCGGGCTTTGAGTGCGTGCCCAGCGGCAGGATTGTTCGGGCGAAGTGTGCCTGGTCGACTCCCCAGAGTGCGTAGCTCTGATCCTTATTGTCGTCGAGTCCTTTCATCAAGACGTGACGGCCGCTCACATCATCGTGCCGTACCCGCGCGTAGTGCCCCGTAGCAATAGCGTCACAACCTAGCGCGTCGGCCCGCTTGAGAAGAGCGGCCCACTTGATGTGCGTATTGCATAGCACACAGGGATTCGGCGTCCGCCCTGCCATGTACTCGTCCGTAAATCGGTCAATGACCCAATCACCGAACTCCTCACGAATATCAATGATGAAGTGCGTAAATCCGTATTTGAGTGCTACACTTCGCGCATCGTTCATCGACTCGAGCGTACAGCATCCGATCTGTTTGCCGTTGGACGGACCGGTCGACGCATAGTCCCACGTCTTCATGGTGATACCGATCACCTCGTAGCCCTGCTCGGAAAGCATGACGGCTGCAACGGACGAGTCTACTCCTCCGCTCATAGCGACCAGTACCCGACCGTGCGTGCTCATTTTGCTTGATTCGGACTCGTTACAACCAGTTGATTCGAACGACGCCATACCGTCGCCGTTCCAGGCACGTGTTGCCCCTGCAGATTGGCGCGGCAGAACCGTGATCACCGTCTTAAGACAATATTCGCTTGTAACCTGCGAAGGTGCGCGCCAATTTTGAAGTCCCGACACACTCGGGGTCGTTCCAGCGGCTTGTGCGTTTTAAGCCCGAAATCCTGCTAATTCGATCTCACCCTCATGAACACAGTTCGGTCCTCAAAGCCTTCGGCACGGACATACGTCCGCACTCACAGTGCTCCCGCCGCGATAGGTCCCTACAGCCAGGCGGTCCTGATCAAGGATACACTGTATTGCTCAGGTCAGATCGCGATTGACCCGGAGACTTCCCATCTCGTCTCCGAGACGTTGGAGGGTGAGGCGGAGCAGGTGCTTCAGAATCTCGGAGCCGTTCTCAAGGCGGCCAGCATGTCCTACGAGCACGTGGTGCACTGCACGGTTTATCTGCAGGATATCAACGACTACGCCGTGGTCAACGACGTGTATGCACGCTATTTCAGTGAGGAGCCGCCGGCGCGCGAAACGGTTCAGGTCGCCGGGCTGCCTCGTGGCGCACGCGTAGAGATTGCCTGCGTCGCCTGTCGCTAGACGCCTTCCACTTCGACCGACAGGGTCATCACGACCTCCAGACTGTAATCCTTCGTCGCGTCCAGAGCGGCTGCATCGACCTGAAGCACGGCGTCGAAACTCCCCGCCTTAAGGATCGTCGACACGTCGCGATTCTGGATTACATTCAGAGCGGCCGGTTCGTCACTAGTGAACCCACGGCGCGAAGCCACCTCTCGCACGGTCGTTTCACGTCGTAGCTGAAGGACTACCTCGTTGAATGCTCGGAGGTCGATTCCGCTGCCTACAAATGTCGGTGTAACCAGCTCGATGCTTGCTACGGTGAGGCGACCTGACACGACCTCTGCCAGCGTGAAACCACCCAGAGACGACAACTGCGGTCCGATGTTGAAAGAAGCGTTGGACGATACGTCCGACGGCTGTCCGACGGTCAGGCTTCCGCCATCGAACTCAAATTCGAAATCGACTCTGACATCGCCCAGAACGATGGTGTCGGTGGCGGCCGTGTCGCAGCCCGTCAGGGAAACAAGCACGAATGTTGCGGCGGTCAGCACCAGGGCTCGACCACGCGTGATGGGACTTCTCATTGGTTCTGATCTCGAATCAAGTGGGGCGTTCGAAGACAAAATACAGACTGGGACGGGATGTCGCGCGAGGTTCTGCCTCCTGGGATGGAACCGACACCATCGACGACCATGCACATTCCGGAGCAGGGTCTACTGAGTAGACGACACGAGGTTCAGTTCGCGCTCGTAGCTCACCTTGAAATCACGAATGGCGCGGTATATGGCGCTCGCCATGTATGTCTGGCCACTGCTCGAATTGAGGAAATTGGCTTCGCT
>JABDKH010000086.1 GCA_013002345.1 Rhodothermales bacterium | reverse complement strand
GTGGATCCGGAATATGCGCTGGGCTACGCCGGTCTGGCCAACACCTACAGTCTGATGAGCCTCTATGGTTTGCGGCCTCCTACCGAAGTACAGCCACTTGCTCGTGAAGCGGCCCGACGTGCTCTCGAAATCGACGACAGCCTGGCAGAGGCATACGCCGGGCTTGCGGCGGTACAATGGTCGTACGATTGGGACTGGGACGCGGCAGAGCAGAGCTATAAGCGGGCCCTCTCTGCAAATCCGAATTATGCCTCGGGTCACCAGTGGTATGGAGAGCTGCTCGCGAGTCGTGGACGTCTCGATGAGTCGATCGCGGAGCTGCGGATGGCCATGGAACTTGACCCACTGTCGGTGCAGATTCGAGGTGTCCTGGGCTCGTATCTCCTTCTGGCTGGTCGTGAACAGGAAGGGGTGGACCAGCTGCAGCAGACGGTCGAGCTCGAGCCTCGGGCGTTGTATGCTCTGTGGGTCTTAAGCACATATCACCTTGTCCGGGGGGACACTGAAGTGGGGGCCGACTATCTGAGGCGCACGCTCGAGATTGACGAAGCACCAATTATCGTACCGCTGCTGGCGTTTCAGCACGTAGCTCAGGGTCGACCGGATCAGGCCCGAAAGGTTTTGGAGAAACTAGACGAGATATCGAAGGATCGATGGGTATCCCGATACAACTATGCAGCCGTGTATGTAGCTCTGGGTGACACGGATGCGGCATTTGAGAATTTCCGCATGGCAGTGGAAGAGAGGTCCGACATGTTGGTGTACCTCGAGACCGATATGACGCTCGGCAGCATCAGAGACGATCCTCGATACGACGAAATTCTGGATGCCGTTGGACTCGTCCGGTGGGCAGACTGATGAAGCCCGGCACGCGAATATCGCATTACCGCATCGTTGACCAGCTGGGCCGGGGCGGCATGGGCATCGTGTACAAGGCCGAGGACACGAAGCTTGACCGGATTGTCGCACTGAAGGTACTGCCTGCCGCTGCGCTCGCATCCGAAGACGACCGGGCGCGGTTCTATCGCGAGGCGAAGGCGGCGGCTTCACTCCATCATCCGAACATAGCGACGATCTTCGGAATCGATGAGGGGCAGGTTGACGACGGCGCTGAAAGCCAGCCGTTCATTGCCATGGAGTTTGTCGACGGACAGACGCTGGCTGAGCGCATCGCCCAGGGTCCATTGCCGATCCGTGACGCCGTTTCGATCGCCGTACAGATTGCAGAAGGTCTAAAGGCGGCGCACGCCAAGGGGATCGTCCACCGCGATATCAAGAGCGGTAACGTGATGCTGCGCGAGGACGGCCGCGCCAAGATCCTCGACTTCGGTCTAGCCATGACGGCCGCCTCGACCCGGCTCACTCAACTCGGATCCACGCTCGGGACCGCCGCCTACATGAGCCCGGAGCAGGCGCGCGGTGAGGAGGTGGACCACCGCGCCGACGTCTGGTCGTTGGGCGTCGTCCTTTACGAGATGATTACAGGACGCCTGGCATTTCCGGGCGATTACGAGCAGGCGATCGTGTACGGCATCCTCAACGCCGAGCCCGAGCCCGTCACCGGTCTTCGGACCGGCGTCCCGATGGAGTTGGAGCGGATCGTAACGAAGCTCTTGGCAAAGGACCGATCGCGGCGTTACCAGAATGCGGCTGATCTTGTCGTTGACCTGGAGTCGGTCGACGTCGAGGCCTCCCGCGTGAGTTCCGTGGGTGTGGTGTCGAAAACAGGAGTGGCGGCGACAGCCTTGAGTCCGCCCGCTGAGCGCTCCAGATTTCGATGGCTCTGGGTACCGGTCGCGCTGGTCCTCTTCCTGGCCGGACTGGCTGCTGGACGGATTCTTCAATCACCGGATAATCCGCCACTTCGCAAGTATCAGATCCCCGTTGAGGCTCTCGAGGGCTTCGCCGTCTCTCCAGACGGGGAAAGCGTTGCATACTCGGCAGGTGGCGCACTCTGGCTTCGTCTATTGTCTGATCTCAATCATCGGCGGCTCGTTGACTCGATCGGCGTCGAGAATCCATTCTGGTCGCCTGGCGGTGATCAAATCGGCTTCGTGGCCGGTGGCAAACTCAGTCGAATTGACGCTACAGGCGGAGCGGCGGTCGAGATCTGCGAGATTCCTTTTGGAGGGTTTCTAAACGCTGTCTGGACCGCCGACGGGACGATATACTTTCTTGTTGTCACTGGTGGAGCGACAAGCGAGGTTTTTGCTGTGCCCGAGCAGGGTGGATCTCCGCGATCCTTTCTCAGGTCATCTGAAGATCCGGGCGTCTACACATACCTCGACATCGGTCCAATGAAAGGTGGCCGCTCCTTCATCCTGTCGAAACTCTCGTCCGACGATGACGCACCCCGGGTAGATTTTGAGACGATTTCTGCGGATGGTTCTGCCCGTTCGCTGCTCTCCGTTGAAAGTCGGGACGCCGTCTATCCCGCGTATTCTCCCACCGGACACATTGTGTATGCGACAGGTGGCGCCATTTGGGCTATATCGCTGTCTGAGTCGGATCGTTCGGTGGTCCAACCCCTCAGAATTGAGACGGGCGCCGGACGGCCGAGCATTTCTGAGTCAGGAACCCTCGTGTATCAGGGTGTCACGAGCGGAATTTCGCGTGCGCCGACGATACCCTCGAGTCAGGTATCCACGCGGCAGACCGAACTATTGCTGGTTGACCGTATCGGAAACACCGTGGCTTCGATCGGAACGGCGGACGGCGGTTCCTTCGACCCGGTGCTTTCTGAGGATGGCAGCCGCGTAGCCGTAGGCTACAACGGTGATGTCTGGCTTTACTCTGTGGGAAGAGAAGCACGGGTTCGCCTGACGTTTGGCGACGGAGGCGAGTATCCAGACATATGGATTCCGGGGACCAATCTTTTGATATACACGCGGCTTGGAGGATCCGGACGCGGCGATATCGAGGCAGTGGATACGGACGACGCCACGCGTACCTACGACCTGGTTGCTACCACGACTCCAGAGTTTGGCCCCGACCTGACCCCGGACCGTAAGCACCTGGTCTATTACGAAATCCAACAGGAGACGAACCGCGACATAGTGTACGTCCCGGTTGAAGTCGAGAATGGAAGAATAGTTACAAAAGGCGAGCCGCAACCATTGGTGAAGACCCCCTTCGACGAGGCGATGCCGGCCGTTTCCCCGGATGGACGATTTGTGGCCTATCATGCGAATCGGACGGGTCGATGGGAAATCTATTTGACCCGCTTTCCGGACGGTCGAAGGGAATGGCCCGTGTCTGGAGAGGGCGGTACAATTGCCCACTGGAATCCGAAAGGAGGAGAAATCTTCTATGTAGACACCAGTGGAAACCTTGTTTCTGTTCCTGTGGATACCTCCGGTGAACAACCAGTCATCGGCGAAGCCTCTGTTCTGTTCAACGGAGCACCGTTTGGTCACAGCTTCACGTCCGGATTTCATAACGGATACTACGGTGTTGGCCCGAGTGGAGACGAGTTTATCGTGGTTGGCTTCGAGGGGGCCGAAAGCACGACGGCAATAACCGTCGTCGAGAACTGGTACTCGGAGTTCGAGGAGAAGTGATCGGAACGACCATATCGCACTATCGAATCACCGACGAGATCGGACGCGGCGGTATGGGTGTGGTGTATAAGGCCGAGGATACGAAGCTCGACCGTACGGTGGCGCTCAAATTTCTGCCGCCGCAGGCACTCATCACGGAAGATGACCGGGCGCGGTTTTACCGGGAGGCACGGGCGGCGGCCGCACTGCATCATCCCAACATTGCGACGGTATTTGAGATCGATGAGGTGTCGCTGTCTGTGCCAGGGTCGACAGGCGAGGAAATGGATCCCCGCCGTCGCGGGGATGACGCGAATGAACGTTCTGATAATATCATCCCTGCGAAAGCGGGGATCTCCCCAGAACCCATCGCCTCGTCTCCTACTACGCCCCTCATCGCGATGGAGTATATCGAGGGACAGACACTCGCCGAGAGCGTGTCACAAGGACCGCTTCCGCTTGAAGATGCGATCTCCATCGCATCCCAGATTGCGGACGGACTGAACGCAGCTCACGAGAAGGACATCGTCCATCGCGATATCAAGTGCGGCAACGTGATGATCACGAAGAAGGGTGTCGCGAAGATACTCGACTTCGGCCTCGCGAAGACCACGGCGTCGACGCGGCTCACGCAGATGGGCTCCACGCTGGGAACCGCTGCCTACATGAGTCCGGAGCAGGCGCGCGGCGAGGAGGTAGACGGCCGCAGCGACATCTGGTCACTCGGAGTCATCCTGTACGAGATGGTCACCGGTCGTATGCCGTTTCCGGGAGACTACGAGCAGGCCGTCGTGTACGGCATCCTGAACGCAGCGCCCGAGCCGCTGACGGCGCTGCGCACGGGCGTTCCGATGGAGCTCGAGCTGATTGTCGAGAAGTGTCTCGACAAGGAGCCGGGCAAGCGTTACGGGCACGCGGCCGAGATCAAAGTCGATCTCGAGCGCATAGATCTGATGTCGGTGACTCGCTCGCGGACCGGTGCAATTCCGGCTGCATCGCCTGGTGCCGGGGCACAGTCGTCAAAGAAGATATACTGGGCCGCTGGCGGACTGATCGCGGGTGTTCTTGCGACTGCACTTGTCTTTCAGTTTCTAGGACCTCCAGGAACGCCGGCTGTCTCTCGGACAGCGGCGCCCGTGCATAGGTTGAGTCTCAACCTGCCACCGAGTGCTCCGCTCACGCCCGTGGGAGCTGCTAACCTTGGAGTAGGCCTGACGGCGCTACGACTATCACCGGACGGACAGACGCTGGTGTACTTAGCAGACGTTGACGGCGTCCCGAAATTGGCCGTCAGGTCGATGGACGGCGAGGAGGTTAGAATTCTGGACGGGACAGATCGCGCGTATCACCCGTTCTTCTCACCCGATGGTGCCTGGGTGGGATTCTTTTTGGACGGTCAGTTGAAGAAGATCTCCATAGATGGCGGCTCACCACTTCTGGTCTCGGCGGCGCCGGATCCATTCAGTGCCTACTGGACGAAGGACGATGAGATTATCATGGTGATCAGTCAGGGGTCGATGCTTCGGGGTGTGAGTGCTGGAGGAGGAGATCCAGTCATCGAGAAATCGGGACTACGGTGGAATCAAGCCAGCCTTCTTCCGGACGGGAAGACACTTCTCGCCGCCGATCGGGGACGAGGCAGTGTTCTGACGGTATCACTTGAGACGCTCGAAGGCAACACGATCATCGATCGGGGCACGGACCCGCGGTACGTGGAATCGGGTCATATTGTCTACTCTCTGCCCGGGCGTTTGATGGCGGTTCCGTTCGATGTCACATCGCTGAGCGTTACTGGCTCACCGGTCCCGGTGGTGGACAATGTCCGCACGGAGTCTGTGGCTGGCGGAGCCCAGTATGCCGTCTCCGCGAACGGCACCCTGGTTTACGTGCCCGGAGGAGCCTCGGACGTAGGGCGGCTTACCTGGGTGGATCGTGCCGGCCGCGCGACGGACCTTGGTTTTGAACCTGATCTCTTCGGAACGTTTCGAATCTCACCGGACGGGAACCGGATTGCTGCCGTCGTCAGACAACCGTCCGTCGCGGTCTGGATCTATGATTTGATTCGGAGAACGCGCTCCCGATTCACAGAGAATGGTGGCACTCCAGTCTGGACGATCGATGGTGAATCTATACTGCATCCGGTGCCGGGTGAAAAAGACGGTACCTTCAAGGTTGTCAGCATGCCTGTCAACGGCGGGCCTGCTACCCCGTTGATCGATGTCGCTTCGCCAGGAGACGCGTTCTCGTGGTCGCCCGACGGCAGCCTGTTGGCATACTACAGCGACTATGACCTGTGGCTGCTCCCTTTTGAGGACGGAAAGTCGGGGACTCCCCGAAAGTGGCTGGAATCGGAGGATCGCGAGTGGAGCCCGGCGATATCCCCGGATGGCCGCTTCATCGCCTATACGTTGATCGGCGAGGGAAATTCGGAGGTCTTTGTAGGACCCATCGAAGGGGGAGACGTGCGGTGGCAGGTCTCGGCCGACGGAGGCGAGGAACCGGTGTGGTCACCTTCGGGAGACGAGCTATACTACAGCAAGGGACGCACATGGTATGTGGTCGACGTGACATCAACTCCTCGGTTTGAGGCCGGCGTACCGCGAGTACTCTTCGAGGGAAACTATTTGAATGTGCCTGGTCAGGGTTACGATGTGCATCCGGATGGTTCCAGATTCCTCGTCGTCGAGTCCAACGAGTCAGACGCCCCCGTCGGCGAGCTCAAGGTCGTCGAGAACTGGTTTGAGGAGCTCGAGCGGCTCGCACCCACAGGAAGGATCCGATGATCGGCACTACCATATCGCACTATAAGATCACCGATGAGATTGGTCGTGGCGGCATGGGTGTCGTCTACAAGGCGGAGGACACGAGGCTCGACCGCACGGTTGCGCTCAAGTTCTTCCCGCCGCACGCGCTGGTTACGGAAGACGATCGGGCTCGCTTCTATCGTGAGGCACGGGCTGCCGCGGCGCTGCATCATCCGAACATCGCGACGGTGTTCGAGATCGATGAGGTGTCCCTGTCTGCGCCTGGGTCGACAGGCGAGGAAATGGATCCCCGCCGTCGCGGGGATGACGCGAATGAACGTTCTGACAATGTCATCCCTACGAAAGCGGGGATCTCCTCCGGATCCAGCGCGCCTACCACGCCCCTCATCGCGATGGAGTACATCGAGGGCGAAACGCTGACGGAGCGTGTGGCGAAAGGGCCGCTACCACTAAAGGACGTCATCTCGATTGCCACGCAGTCGGCGGAGGCACTGAAGGCCGCTCACGCGAAAGGTATCGTGCACCGCGATATCAAGAGCGGAAACATCATGCTGACATCCGACGGCGTGGCGAAGATCCTCGACTTCGGTCTGGCCAAGACTGCGGCCTCCACCAAACTCACGCAGATGGGCTCGACGCTCGGAACGTTCGCGTATATGAGTCCCGAACAGGCGCGAGGTGAGGAAGTGGACAACCGCTCCGATCTATGGTCACTTGGAGTTGTGATCTACGAGATGATTTCGGGTCGAATGCCTTTCGTCGGTGATTACGAGCAAGCCGTCGTCTACGGCATCCTGAATCAGAATCCGGAACCACTGACCGCTCTTCGCACGGGTGTATCGATCGAACTGGAGACCATCGTCGAGAAGTGTCTTCGGAAGCCCGCGAAACATCGGTATCAATCGGCGGCGGGACTGATTGCAGATCTGGAGTCCCTGACAGTTTCCACGAGTCGCATATCGGGGCCGCTGTCCGGAGTCCACACTACGACGTCCAGGCAAACTCTCCGAACTGGTGCACCAGAGCCAGCCGTCAGGAGATGGCTAATCGGCGCTGGCGCAGCCGCACTGGGATTCGTACTGGCATGGGTCCTGTTCGGCTTGCTCGGCCGGGGCGAATCGGACTCACAATTTGACGTAAGGCATCTGTCCCGGATCACGACGGGAGAGCAGGGAGAGATCTTCCCCGCACTCTCCCCGGACGGCCAGATGGTTGCCTATGTGGATGCGAAAGAAGGGCATCTCTATGTACGGCAGCTTGCAGGTGGGCGCGTGTTGCGGCTCGGTGACGAGCTGTCAGGTCAAGTGTTCTATCCGCGGTGGTCTCCGGATCAGACGTCGATCCTTTTTGAGTCCGGTGGGGTTCTGTATTCGGTTCCGCCCCTGGGTGGGCCGGTAACGACAATTGTACGTGAACAGGATGCGCGCCTGTTGACGCCCACATGGTCACCGGACGGCAAGCGCATTGTCTACAGCCAGGGCTCAGCGCTCGTAATTCGTGACATTGAGACCAGGAGTACTGTCGCATTCGAGTTAAGAGTACCGCACTCGCCCGACTGGTCGCCGGATGGAAGCCGAATTGCCTTCGTGTCTGGAAATTCCGCCTACCTGTCGGGCAATATTGCGCCCTCATCCGTCTGGATTCTGGCGCTGGACACCGGCGAATCTGCTCGTGTCACGGCAGATTCGAACGTGAACCTGAGTCCGGTCTGGTCCCCCGACGGAGCAGGCATCTTCTTTGTGTCGGATCGTGGCGGAGGTACGGATGTCTATTGGCAGGCGATTGAAGGCATAAACGCAGAGGGCACTCCGGCACGAGTCACCGTCGGCCTTCGCGCTCACACGCTCGATATTTCGTCGGATGGCGCCAGGCTGGCCGTATCGCAGTTGGCGGTTTCTCAGAATGTATTCCGATCGGAGTTGACCGGTTCGGGTGTCGTGTCGGCGGAAGATGCGGAACCGGTAACGACCGGTGTCCAGATGATCGAGGGGATCGCGATATCGCCCGACGGCCGCCGGCTCGCCTACGACTCCAATGTCGGCGGAAATCAGGACATCTACGTTCGAGAGCTCTCGGGTGGTGACGTGCGCCGCGTGACGAAGGATCCAGCGGACGACTTCGTGTTCGAGTGGTCACCGGATGGTCGCGAACTGAGCTTCCACTCGTTCCGGACGGGATCGAGAGGGATCTATACGGTTTCAGTAGAGGATCTGGCCGTCACTACCGTGATCGACTCCGAGGTGCATGAGCGGTATCCGACCTGGTCATCAGACGGTGAGGCCATCGCTTACTTTTACGGGAACTCGGGAGAAGTCAGGATCACGCGTAGGTCAGAGGTAGGGTGGGGCGCGTCGGTCGTTTTGGAAGACTTCCGCGGCGCCCCGCGCTGGTCACCAGTCGGTCAAGAAATAGCAACGACCGGTGCTGATGGGATCTACGTAGCCCGAGCATCAGATGCAGAATCACGATCGATCTCGCTTCCAGATGGGATGACGGCCTATGGACTGGCATGGTCCGAAGACGGCCGCCTATTGTACTTCCTGGGCGCGACTGGCTCGCGCTGGGGCATCTGGTCCGTGCCCTCGTCGGGTGGAGTGCCAACACTTCGTGTTGACGGCGGTGGCGCCCCGGCAGGTTTCCTCCACATCGCCGTGTATGATGACTTCGTGTACTTTACGACCCGGGAAGTGAGCAGCGACATCTGGTTGCTGGAGTTCTAGATACGATTCCGCAATCCATTCCACTGAGAGCATGATCGGCACCACCATATCCCACTATAGAATCACGGACGAGATCGGTCGCGGTGGCATGGGTGTGGTGTACAAAGCCGAGGACACCAGGCTCGACCGGACCGTCGCACTCAAGTTCTTTCCGCCGCACGCACTCATCACCGAAGACGACCGGGCTCGCTTCTATCGTGAGGCGCGGGCTGCCGCGGCGCTGCATCATCCGAACATTGCGACGGTGTTCGAGATCGATGAAGTTAGCATACCGACGGATTCCGGGGCCTCGAAAAGCACCCCCCTCATCGCGATGGAATACGTCGAGGGCGAGACGCTCACGGATCGCATCGCCAGAGGGCCTCTTCCCCTCAAAGATGTCATATCGATTGCCACGCAATCGGCGGAGGCTCTGAAGGCCGCACATGCAAAAGACATCGTTCATCGCGACGTGAAGAGCGGCAACATCATGCTCACGTCCGACGGCAAAGCGAAGGTGCTCGACTTCGGTCTGGCGAAGACCGCTGCCTCGACGAAGCTGACACAGATGGGCTCGACACTCGGTACTGCCGCCTACATGAGTCCGGAGCAGGCACGCGGTGAGGAAGTCGACAACCGCTCCGATCTATGGTCGCTCGGCGGTGTCATCTATGAGATGATCACAGGTCGGGTGCCATTCCCCGGCGACTACGAGCAGGCGATCGTCTACGGCATCCTGAACTCGGATCCGGAGCCGCCTACGGCCCTTCGTTCCGGTATTCCGATGGAGCTCGAGTGGGTCGTCGACAAGCTTCTTAGCAAGGATCGCACAAAACGCTATCAGAGCGGCGACGAGGTCATCGTTGACCTGGCCCGTATTGATCTCGGCGCGCAGTCGACTATGAAAACGGCAGCGTACACGAGTGCACACCCGGCGCAAGCAGACGCCAAGCGATCCTCGGTACCACTCTGGACACTCATCGCAGGCGTTGTTCTTGCCCTGTTGGCCGGAGCGTTGGCGTCGTGGTTCCTGTCCACCGGGGAGAGGGAGCAGGCCGTTCTTCATCTGCAGCTTGCCATTGCAGAGGAGGCGGGAGGCGCGGTGGCTGCGTCGAACCAGGGACCGTCCGTCGCGCTTTCGCCCGACGGGGAACGGCTGGTCTTCAGGGGCCGATCGGACGGACGAATACGACTCTTTGTGCAGAACTTCGCCGAGGGTGGCGTGCCGACTGCCATCGACGGGACGGAAAATGCCAACGCGCCTGTGTTTTCCCCTGACGGGAACAGCATCGTCTTCAAATCGGGTAACTTTCTCAAGAAGGTTGGCCTTCGTGGCGGTGCCCCGCAGAACGTGGATCCGAGGGGGGGCGAGTATCCGAGTTTTTCATGGTCACAGGATGACCAGATCGTGTACGTGCCCAGCTATGGGGATGGGGTATATCGCGTCCCCGCATCCGGTGGTGATCCGGAGCTGCTGGTTGACCCGGACATCGAAAAAGGTGAAGTCGGATTCACGTACCCGCAGCTGCTACCGGGAGGGACGCACATTTTGTGCGCGTCATACGGGAGCGGCTTCAAGATTATTGTCATAGATCTGGAGGATAAGACTCGCACGGTACTGTTCGAGGGAGCAATAGCGCCCAGGTATCTGCCCAGTGGACACATCGCCTTCGTACAAAAGAAGTCTCTTCTGGTCGCCGGGTTCGATGAGGAAGGATTGACAATCGGTGATCCGGTTGTAATGGTCGACGGGGTGCTCTCGGACTTCGATACGATCACCTCGCACTATGCCGTTTCCGCGTCAGGCTCGCTTGTTTTTCTGTCCGGAAGCACGATATGGGATCGCGACCTGATTGAGATCGACCGTGCTGGAGGCGTGCGCGTTATTCAGACAGAGCGGAGAGGATTCAACGGGCTCGGGCTGTCGCCCGACGGCTCTCTGCTGGCAGCGCAGGTTCTGTCAGGTCTCGACGAAGCTGAAATCCGAATGATCGATATGCAGAGCGGAGATGCCCAGCGCTTCGCGTCCTCACCATCCTGGGAGAATCGCGGGCCCTGGCTCCCCGACGGATCAGGCATGGTATTCAGTTCCGAGCGACGTGGCACAGCGGACATCTACGTGCAGCGTTTCGGCGACTCGGGTCCGGTCTCGCTGGTCACGAACGAGCACAGCAAGTATCCTACGTCGATTTCAAGAGACGGTAGCCTGGTCGCCTATCAGGAGGTTCACCCGGAGACGGGCTCCGATCTCTGGCTGGTGTCCATGGATGAACCGGAGAGTCCACGACCGTTCCTTCGCTCATCGGCGTTCGAGGATGACGCGGCGATTTCGCCGGATGGGCGACACGTCGCATACACATCGGACGAGTCGGGCCGCAATGAGGTGTACGTGGCTCTGATCGAAGGCACGAGTCGACGTGTGAAGGTGTCGCGGGACGGAGGGACGAACCCGGTATGGATCAGGTCGGGCGGCGGCCTGCTGTACCAGATTGACGGGACGGTCATGGAGGTGGAAACACAGGACCGGGGAAGGTCCTTCTCGAGACCTCGCGTGGCGTTCGAGGGTGTGAATCAGTGGACCGCCAGGGCAGACGGTAGCGCCGTGATTACCCTTTCGGCCGTACCGTCGCCGCGACAACCGCAGCTTGTTATTGGATGGTTGGATGAGGTGAAGAGACAGGTTCCGTCGAAGTAGGTTGTCGCGCTCAGGATCGGCACCGCCCCATCGCATCACCGCGTCGTCGAGTAACTCGGGCAGGGTTGATGGACATCGTCTATAAGCCGACTGAATGCGCTTGGAGTCAGGCGCGCTACGAGCTCTGCACCGAGTGATTCACGCCGTCACCTTCCTGTACTGTCTCACGGCCAGCGACAGCACGATGAACGCGTAGACGACGAGTGCCACGAACTCGTTGATCACACTCTCGAATCCGGCACCCTTCAGCAAGACCCGCCGCATGATCTTGATGAAATACGCCACAGGGTTCAGCCGCGTCAACTCCTGAGCCCAGGGCGGCATGCTCTCGATCGGCGTGAACAGTCCGCTCATCAGGATGAACACGACCATGAAGAACCACGCGAGAAACATAGCCTGCTGCTGTGTGTCGGTGAACGTCGAGATCCACAATCCGATGCCGAGCACGACGAGCATGTAGACCGTCGCGAGCGCGAAGATCAGCGGCAAGCTTCCGAGCATCGGTACGTCGAACAGCAGCCTGGCAATGACCAGTCCGAAAGCCAGCTCGAAAAGGGCAATCACCAGGAACGGAAGGAGCTTGCCAATGATGAACTGGTACTTCCGGATCGGCGTCACGTTGAGCTGCTCGATCGTGCCAATCTCCTTTTCACGCACCACATTCATCGCGGAAAGAAAGGCGCCGATCATCGTTACGAGCACGACCAGGATTCCCGGAACCATGTACGTCTCGTAATTCAGATTCGGGTTGTACCAACTGGCAGGTACCACCGCGATTCGCGGACCCTGCACAGACGTCACCGGTGTCCCTACCTGCTTTACGAGAATTTGCCGGTCGAACGATTCGATGATGTTCGATGCATACGAGAATGCGACGCCGGAAGTCGCCCCGTCCTGCGCATCAAGAATAATCTGGAGATCCACAGTACCGAGTCGGCGGAGATCCCGCTCGAAATGTCTTGGGATCTGCATCACCATGTCCGCGTCGCCACTGAGCAGTGCTTCGCCGGCCGAATGCTCGCTACCTGGCTGCTCCACGATCTTGAAATATCCGGACGCCTCGATCTTGCTCACAAGCAATCGTGAGGTAGCGGACCGATCCATATCGACGACGCTCACCTCGATCTGCCGGACTTCAAACGTCGCCGCATTACCCAGAATGATCAACTGGATCACGGGCATCACGAAGATGATGGGCAGCATCGCGCGGTTCCTGAAGATCTGCAGGAACTCCTTCTGAAGTATGTAGAGCAGCGTTCGCATGCGGCGCGACGTTACATGTTGCTTGAGATCTGGAAGAAGGACTCGAACACTATTCCAACCGAACCTTGAAGCTGCGAATACTTGCGATCATCAGCAAAAGGGTCATTCCCCCGAGGATGACCGTCTCCTTCCAGAAGTAGGCAATACCAACACCCTTGAGCATGATGCCCCGGATGATGATCAGGAACCACTTCGCCGGCACGATGTGGGTGACCCATTGAAGGGGTTCGGGCATGCTGGAGATCGGGAAAATGAAACCCGAAAGGATGACCGTCGGAAGCAACAGGCCGGCGAGCGAAATCATGGTGGCGGTTTGCTGCGATGAGCTTCGGGCGGAGATCAGGATCCCCAGCGACAGCGCACAGAGGATGAACAGGAGGCACTCCAGAAGAAGCAGCGGGATACTTCCCTTGACGGGAACGCCGAATACTAGACGGGCCAGAACCAGGATCGTGATGACGTTGACGAACGACAGAAAGAAGTACGGGATGACCTTTCCTATGATGATTTGAATCGG
>JABDKH010000085.1 GCA_013002345.1 Rhodothermales bacterium | reverse complement strand
TCTTCTCGGACGTCAGCGGGGAGAGAGCACGAGAACTATTCAGAACCGGGTTTCAACTCGAAGATCTTCGGATACTAAGAGTCGTCTTCGACACAGAAGCTCCGTCGCGTGTAGAACGTGAGTTGCGTCGTCGCGGCGAAGACTGGACTACGGTGTGTGTGCCGGACGTCGATATCTGGGTGTCGTGGGGAACGCGGCGTCGATGGCGACCACCAGTCACACATGTCACGCGTTCGTCTCGCGATCGCAGAGACGAGATAGGACGGGGCGATCTGGTCGAGCGCGAGCGGCCGGAACGGGGTTATGACCGCCAGTCCGACACAGACGTTCGGCCTGGCGAATCGACAACGGACGAGCCCGCGACAGACGAAGCGGATGAAGGCTCCGAAGAACGACGGTCCGCGCGCAGAAAGGGAGACAGCAGCGGTCGAGGAGGTATCCCGATCCCCGGCGGCGGGAAAGACGACGACGATGACGACGACGACGACCGACTTCTCCCGGCAGCACTCGCGGGTGCGGCGATCGTGGGTGGACTGGCTGTGCTGGGCGGCACATTCGGCTACCTGGGAAGCTACGGAAAGGCGCCGCTCGGGCTGTTTGCCGGACGCGTTCGTCCAAACGGAGGTGTCCTTCTCCACGTGGCCGTGAATCGGCAGGTCTTCGGGAAGACGAGGGGGCCGGAGAACCTCGTCGCCGGCGTGACGGGATTCATGGATCTCTTTCATGCTCCTGTTCAACCATCGATCGGCCTGGGCCTCCGCATTACGGAAGAGGGCACGGAGACCACCCGGACGCACCCGAGCCTGGCGGTTGGACTGGTCGGCAACCTGGATCAACTCATCCTGTATCTGGCCTATGACGTGGAGTCGCACGACGTTCGATTCGGGATCGGCGTGAACTTGAAGGCCGGTGACCGGTATTAAGACCTGAGTGACATCGGCCTGCGTGCCTGACGACCTCCAACATGTGGCGGTGGTTCGATTCCGTTCCGCAAGCTATTTTTAGGCGGTCGTTCATCAGACATCAAGGGCTGCGCTACACATCCAAAGATCATGCGCATCGAAGCTGCCAGATGAGGAAACTTCCGAAGCGGTTTACCGCTTTTCTTAGGGACTATCCTGACGTAGGTGCGGCCTACGGATCGCTCGGTGAGGCAACGATGGGCGCCGGACCTCTGGACGAAAAGACGTCCCAACTCGTTAAGCTTGGAATCGCGATCGGGCTGCGACACGAAGGAGCGGTGCACGCGCATTGTCGGAAGGCTATTGATCTCGGCTGTACACGTGCGGAAGTGCGTCATGCCGCCGTGCTGGCAACCACGACGATGGGATTTCCGAGCATGATGGCAGCCCTCAGCTGGGTGGACGATGTGGTCGACGACGATTCTGACTAAGGCATCTGAAATTTCGCACCTCTGACAGTTCAACGGTACGGAGCCGGCGATGCCAGCCGCCTCTAGACGCAACGCACATCACGTTATGCAACCACCGATCTCCGGATTGATCCTCGCGGGTGGATTGAGTCGCCGCTTCGGCAGTGATAAGGCCGCTCACCGGATCGATGGCCAGTCGATGATCGAAATCGCGTACGATGCGCTTCGATCTGTAACCGACGACATCATTATCAGTGTTCGTCAAGATGACCAGAGCTATGACCTCGACGCTCAGTACGTCGTAGATCGGTACCGACGCATGGGGCCGTTGGCGGGTCTCGATGCGGGTCTTGCCGTCGCCCGGCAAGACTGGGTCTTCGTCGTTGCGTGCGATATGCCGCGGATCTGCCAGGACGATGTGGAGGCGATCATCGGACAGTGCGCGCCGCCGACAGACGCCGTCGTGGCTACCGACGCCGACGGAATGGTACATCCGCTATGTGGTTGCTACTACCGCCCGACGGTCGCTCCCAGGGTAAAGGCCCTGCTGCAGCAACGTCACCTGTCCATGATGGGCCTGCTCGACCGCCTCGTTGTGCAGTCCGTCCCGCTGTCGGGTGCGTCTCTGTTCAACGTCAACAGGCCCGCAGACCTGGTATTGCTTAGCTTGTTATAACAGGATATCTCAATTTATTGATGGACGGCTCGGTTCAACACGACCGGTTCTGAATCCGACGAGCCCTCTTCGAAGCGCCATGGGCGACAACGCAGCGGCATCGCACCAATCCGCAATCCGGAAGTTCTTCCGCATTCGCCAGCTGTTTCACATCGCCACGTGGCTCCCGACCTACACCAGGACCGATTTTCGTGGTGACCTGATCGCCGGACTGACAGTCGGCGTGATGTTGATTCCGCAGGGAATGGCGTATGCGGTCCTCGCGGGCGTTCCGCCCATCTACGGGCTCTACGCATCACTGGTGCCCCTGCTGGTCTATCCGCTTTTCGGAACTTCACGGCATCTGGCTATCGGCATCACGGCCATCGACATGGTCATTGTCGCAGCAGGACTCTCTCAATACGCCGAGATCGGCACCGAGGAGTATATCGGTCTTGCCATCATCGCGGCAATGATGGCCGGTATCATCCAGATGATCATGGGCGCAGCCCGCCTCGGATTCGTTGTGAACCTGTTGTCCAGGCCGGTCATCTCCGGCTTCACCGCCGCGGCAGCACTGATCATCGGCGTGACGCAGATCGAGAATCTCCTCGGGATCGAGCTCGCGAACTCACCACAGATCTTCGACTTGATTTACGGCGCGATAGCACGAATTAGCGAAGTACACGTGATCAGCCTCATCATAGGGATGGTGGGTATCGTGCTGCTTGTGATACTGCGCCGATTTGTGCCGATCGCTCCGGGTCCGCTGATCGCCGTCGTACTGGGCACCCTGGCGGTCTGGTTGCTGCGACTCGACATGCAGGGCGTGGACATTGTCGGAGTGGTACCGACTGGACTCCCGAGTCCGAAACTCACCGCCGTTCCGTTCTCTACGCTGCGCGATCTTCTGCCGACGGCCATCACGCTTTCCCTTGTTCAGTTCATGAGCGTGATTTCTCTCGGAAAAGTTTTCGCCGCGAAACACCGCTACACCGTTCGGGCCAACAAGGAGTTGTTCGCGCTGGGAGCGCTCAACGTCGTGGGCGGCGTCTTCCGAAGCATACCGGTATCGGGCAGCTTCTCACGGAGTGCAGTCGGAGAGCAAGCCGGCGGGCGCACGGCCATGACCAACGTGGTGGCTGCCATCGTCATCGCGTTCACCCTCCTGTTCCTGACTCCGCTGTTCTTCTTCCTTCCCATTCCCGTCTTTGCGTCCATCATCATGGTGGCAGCATTCGGGATGATCGACTACAGCGAGCTCCGCTTTCTGATCAAGACCAAAGCGGTCGACGGTGGCATCGCGATTCTGACGTTCGCCGTTACGATCCTGTTTGGAATCCAGGAGGGCGTCCTGATCGGTATCGCCGCCTCCGTCGTAGCCATCATGTACCGCATCAGTCGACCAAACGTGGCCATCCTCGGTCACCTTCCGGGAACCCGGTCTTTTCGCGACATGGGCCGCAATCCCAGTGCAGAGATGATCGAGGGCATTCTCATCCTACGGGTCGACGCTTCATTCTCGTTCGCCAATGCGGAATTCCTCCAGGATCTTCTGCTGAAAAAGAGTCAGGACGAGGACCACGCCATCCGAGCGGTCGTGATCGATGCCAGTACAATCAACGATCTTGACACAACCGCTGCGTCCGTCCTTGCCAATGTCATTGAGACGCTGAAGGAACGAGGCGTGGAGATGTATTTCGGCGGCGTGAAGGGTAGAGTGCGCGACGTCATGAATCGCTACGGGATCATTGAACTGCTTGGAGAGGACCACTTGTATCTGAGCCCTCACCGTGCTGTCGTGCATATCCTCGAGGGCTCTCGACAGGCGTCGCGGTACATGGAAACCGTTCCCGACAAAAGGGAGCCAGAAGGCGAACCGCCTGAAGAGTCCTAGGTCGACTCTGCGATATCGCTCACGCGCTGATCAATGTGGTCGAGCAGTGAGAGCGTAACCCCCACCCTCTCGCTCCAGGCAAGTGCTGACTCGGCAAGCACGTTCTGCTCCGAGGATTCCAGAGACTCGAAGTAACGTTGCCAGTCAATCGCGACAGCCTTGATCTCAGTGATCAGCTCGGCGACGACGCCGTAGTTGCCCGCTGCACCGAACAGGTTGCCCAGCATCAGCGACCGATCGCCAAATCCACGGGGCAACCCCAGGTCGCGAGCGATCTGTTCTACACGAGTGCGCGTAACGACCATGCCTGCAAGAGCCGGTCGGCACAGGTACTCGGCGAGATCACGCAGGCCCGTCTTCTCCGCGGATAGCAGATCCGGCAGCTCAGGCAACTGGAATCTCGCATCTTCGTCCGCAGCGGACGCAAGCGAGCGTTTGTGATCCACCGCGATATCCAGCATCCACTCGGCCATGTCGCGATGCAAGCTGCCTCCACCCTCCTCAAGCGCATGCTTGAAGACGGGGAGCCACTGGAATAGATGGTCGAGTAGATCATGTTCAAGCCGAACCACACGCGGCAGATCGGCACACCCAGCAATCATCTCGGCCTTGATCATGCATAGCCGGGAAAGCACATCGCACTCCGCCGATATGTGATCGGATGATTCTGAACTCACGCCGGTTTCGCCGAGAGAAAGAGCCATCCGACTCACGAAGTCGGTCGTCGTGCCGCCGGGCCTTCCGTCCGCCTCCAGGTATGCGCTCGCATAGGGGAAGACGTCGAGACCCAGCAGTGCAAAGTGATCTGCCGCGAGCGCGTCCGGATCGATCGTCTCCGGCAGGGCATCCCTTAGTCCCGGCAGCAAATCGATCTCATCGAACAGCTGCTGCGTGAGGCCGCTTCGAAAGAACCGCGCCAACAAATCGTAGGCGGCCGATCGGGCAAGACAGGATTCGGAGGGGCTCATGCGTTGCGTCGGCGTTCGGTGACAGCGTGTGGTCGTTCCGTCGAAAATGAGTCGGGTATCTAACCCTTAGTCACCGGAAGCTTGTACGCTTCGGCCACCGGCTTCAGGGGTCGCTTGAGCCAGAGCGGTCTTCGATTGCCGTCCGGACTGTGGTCGGCGGCGGACCGGGTCAGCGCCACCCACTCCCGATAGATCTCCATCGAGCGGCGGGTATCCACATGCACGTCGCCGTGACGATCGCCGGGCTCGGCCTTTCGCACATTGGTCGCCTTTTGCAGCCAGCAATGCGCACCGCTAACAGGGTCCGGGTGTACCCCGTGCGTCAGGTTCTGATGCACGCCGACATCTTCCCACCAGATTCGACTCGTATCCGGATCGAATGACTCCCAGGCTGTCGCACCGTGCACGACCCGCAGGCTCCGGGTCCCGTCTTCCGCTTCATCAAGCTCCACCAGATTGGAACTGCCTCGATTCAAACCCTCGTCCTCGCGGAGACGCCACCGTCCCAGGTGATGGCTCATGGCGATAATGCCGGGCTTGATGCCCTCCGTCACCCACGCCTTGTCGACGAAGTATCCCGTTTCCGTTTCGACTCGAACCAGTTCTCCTGTCTTGACGCCGATGCGATCCGCATCCGCCTGATGGATCCAGACGGGATTCTTGTGGCTGAGCTCGTAGAGCCATTTCGCGTTTGCGCTGCGCGTGTGAATGAGCGTTGGCAGACGAAAAGTCGGCAGCAGCAGCATCTCGCCACTATCGCGGTCAATGTTGTCGGGGTGAACGTGACTCTTCAGCACCCACGGCAGAACATATTCGCGTTCCGGCCAGCCCCAGTCGTGCATCGTCCGACTGACGAACTCCATCTTGCGACTGGGCGTCTTGAACCCGACACGCGGATCGTCTTCCGCCATGACGCCCACGATGTTTCCGTTCTCGTGCAGCCGGCCGTCGTCATCCTTGCGACTCCACTGCTTCACCGGCGCTTCGTAAGGCTCGTAGTTATCGGTCGTCACCTCGAAGGCGCCGTACTTCCGCATATACTGCAGCGGCGAAAGTCCCTCGGCGGCCGCTTTCTCCGGAAGACCCGGAACGCTGTGCTCGAAAATCCATGCATAGTACTCGTCGACCGTGATGATCTCGCCCGGTCGGTAAGGACTCTCGAAGTGCCTGCGGATCCCCAGACTTCCGTCGTGATCCATTCGCGCCGACAACTCGATCCACCACTCGTTCTCCTCCCACACCTCTCCCGGATTTGCTTCGTACGTGAACCGTACGGGCTTCCCGAGTTTTTCCATCGCGACTCGTCGTACGGGTTGCCGAAATGCGATCCACTGACCCGAGTGCGTCTCCTGACTCATGAGGTCGTGGCGTTCGCCCGAGTGTCCCATCGGGAGTACGTAGTCTGCAAACCATGCGGACTCATTCCACGTGGGCGTCAGAGCGACGTGGCATTTGATCTTCGACTCATCCTTGAGTGCTTTCAGCCACATGAACCCGTCGGGGTTGATCCACATCGGATTGTAGACGCGTGTGAAGTACACGTCCACCTCGCCACGTCCTTCTTCGAGAAAATGCGGCAGGAGAAAACTGAGCTCGTAGAAGGCCAGCGGCCACTCGACCGGCAGGTGAAGCTCATTCCACGCGTTGAACGGCGGCGGTGAGTCGAACGGTTTGGGAACGAACTTATTCCAGTCGTTCATGGCGGTGCCGCCACGTGTACCCACACTTCCGGTGAGAACGTTCAGGAAATAGAGGCATCTGGAAACCTGCCATCCGCCAAGGTTTCCGATGGAGGCGCTGCGCCACGTGTGCGTCGCCAACCGACCGTCACAATCCGCGACATATTCGGCGGACTGCCGTATTCGATCGACCGGCACCTGCGATTCTTCGGCCGCCCGCTCGAAGGTGAATTCCGCATACAGGTGCTTCAGCAGGCGGTCAAACTCGTCGAAGTCGGACGTGTTAGTGACCTTGAAATTGGGCGCGAGCTCCGGGTGGTCCCGGAAATGTTCAAGCGACTCCTTCCAGTTCACCCAGCGCTCCATGAATGCCCGATCGTACCGGTCATTCTGGATCAGATGATTTGCGATCGCCAGCAGGATGTAGGTCTCGGACCCTGGCCACGTCGGCAGCCACACGTGGCTCTTGCTCGCCGTGTTACTGAGTCGCGGATCGAACGTGATCAGTTTCGCACCCTTCTCCATGCCCTCCATGATCCGCTGGGCATGCGGGTTGAAATAGTGGCCCGTCTCGAGGTGACTGGAGATGAGCAAGATGACGCGTGCGTTGGCATGATCCGGGCTGGGCCGATCGCTGCCGGTCCAGAACGCGTAGCCGGCTCGAGCGCCGGCCGAGCAGATGTTGGTGTGGCTGTTATGCCCGTCGACGCCCCATGCCTGGATGCAGCGATTCGTGTAGCCGTCCTCTCCCGGACGACCGACGTGGTACATAATTCCATCGCGCCGGGCCACGCGGCTCGCACGCATCTTCTCCGATATCTCGCTGAGAGCCTCCTCCCAGGTGATTCGCTTCCACCGCCCCTCGCCCCGCTTGCCGACCCGTTTCAGCGGATACAGGATTCGCTCGGGATCGTAGACCTGATTGATCGTCGCGGGACCTTTCGCGCAATTGCGACCTCGACTTCCGGGGTGTGCCGGGTTTCCTTCGAACTTCTTGACATCGAGTGTCTCTCGATCGATGTAAGCCAGCAGTCCGCAGGCGCTTTCGCAGTTGAAGCAAACGGTTGGAACCAGCATATATCGACGCGCGATCTTTCGGGGCCACGCCTTGCCATCCCATTCCGTCCAGTCATCCCATTTTGCGGCGGGTGGATACTGGCTTTTCCGTCCGTCAGGATGAACGACCGTAGTCAGGTCCACTTTCTCGGGGACGTTAGTCGTGGTGGAGATCCGCGGCAGTCCGAATCCTCCTGCTTCGACGGGCGCCGCCTTTTTTGCGTAGGGACTTCGAAGCAGTGCGGCCAGCAGGCGCTCGACACGATTTTCCTTGAGAGACATGCGCAATACCTAACTGTTCGGCACTTCTTGCGGTGCCATCACAAATGCATACTCATACAGGTACAGACCGACAATCGACAGGGCGCCGGCCAGTGCCAGAACAACCGGACCACCGATCAGCAGGAGCCCGAGTGGGACAAGATGCCCCGCGATCAGCACGCCCAGCCGATACGACGTACGGAACCGACCGTGTGTGATCTCGTGCGCGGCACGAGCCGCGGCCTCCGAGGCATGGGGCATTCCGAACTCGCCGGCGACGATGACGATGAGATCGAAGATGAGTGCGATCGCGAACGACACTTTTGCGAGCTGGAGCGCATCGGGCATGAAAGCGACGAAGGCTCCCATGATCAGGATGACGGTGGCTCCTGCCATAGCTGCCTGGATCACGAGGTGAGCCGGAAGCAAAGCACTCTGCCAGAGATCGCGACCCTCAGCCTGGCCAAACAGAAATGCGGTGTACAACGCAGCTCCCAGGGCCAGTGGAACTCCAATCCACATGAAAAGCCCCCTGAGCCCGGTCGGCACGGAGTCTGACCACAGGTCGAGCACGGGTCCCATCTCGATCACCCACCAGGCTGTTACGAGCATCGAGAATCCGATCAGCAAGAACGCGCCTCGCGTGAGCCAGCTTCGCCATTGAGGTCTGAAGACAATCCGCAGGAATCGCTCGGGCCGCTCAAGATCGAGAACGAGCAACCCGGTCGTGATGATTGCAAACAGAATGGACACGAAACCGGCGATCAAGAACAGAGGCTGGTGGAAACCGACCAGACCGAGTCCCCATCCGAGCGCGAGAAAAAGAAACAGGCCGGCAGAAATCCCTTTCGTCACGAGGTATGCCGGAACGGGCCAGTGCCACGGGATCTTGTGCTGCGCGTTGTAGGTGACCTGCACCATCTGCTCCGCCATTCGCCCGTCTCCAATAAGGATTGGTCCGGCATCGGGCACACCCTGGGACTGCCCCTTTCTAAGTGCGGCGCCGGAGGCCGACATTCTCGATGATTGTCTCGTCTTGACGTCGGCGGGTGCCTCCGTGTGTCCGTCGCCCGAGTGAAGCGCGATCACATCTGCCCAGGCGAAACTGGTCGGCGCCCTCTCAACCGCGGTCGGTGTGAGGTTCACGTCGTTGCCGTTCGTGTAATAGAGTTTGGGTGCCGTCCCCTGTTCGGGTTTGCGAACCGTCGTCTGGTTCTCGGCCAGCATGCGAGCGATCTCCGATTCCGAATCGTCGAGGTCTCCGGAGATGATGGCGTGCTCCGGACAGACCACGACGCAGGCTGGCTCGAGTTCGAGTTCAACGCGGTGCGCGCAGTAGTGACACTTGGCAGCGGTCCCGCTGCTGGGGTCGATGTAGATGGCGTCGTACGGACAGGCCTGCAGGCATGCTTTGCATCCGATGCATACGTCAGGATCAAATTCTACAATTCCGTCCTGCCGCTGGTACATGGCCGTAACCGGGCAGATGCGCACACACGGCGGGTTGGAGCAGTGGTTGCAGCGGGTTACCTGAAAGTGCCGGCGTACGTTCGGGTACAATCCGGTCTCGACGCTCTTGACCCACGTCCGGTTTACGCCGAGCGGCACCTCGTTCTCACTCTTGCACGCCGTCGAACAGGCATGACAGCCGATGCACCGATCGTTGCGTATGAGAAAGCCGTAGTTCATGCCCCTCCCCTGAACAGTTCTAATAACAGGCTCCGACCCGACGCGTCACCGCCTCGATAAAGTACCTGTCATATCAAGTTATGTCAATCGATCATCACATCGCCGGAACGCGCCGATCGTCCCTCCCGCGGGCGACTACCCTTTGCAAAAACGGGTTCGAACTCCCTCAGTGGCATCGCGCGCCGCTTCGATCCTGTCGTGTCCGTTTCGCGACCGCGTTTCAACTCCAGCTCAAACGCGACCAGGTCACTCCGGTAGTATCGCTGCTGGTAGTAGACCCGCCTTTCTCCAACGGTCCACGAGGTGCGCTCGATAAGAAATAGCGCCCGGCCCCACGGAACGCCGAGATACTCGGCCACATCCGCGCGTGCGTTGACCGCCTCCATCCGGTAACGTCCTCCGACGATCGTGATCCCGAACTCGTGTTCAAGCAGATGGTAGATCGTCTTGTGGCCCAGATCGCCATGCTCCAGCAAGTTGCCGTACACAATGGGAAGCCACGTGCGGTCGAATGCGATCGCATCTCCATCGCCGAGACGGACACGATCAATCCGAAACACCTCTTCGCCCTGCTTCAAGTCGAGCGCCGCTGCAACGACTGGCGACGCCTCCTCGGATCCCTGCTCGATAAGTCGGGATGACGCCGCCAGTCCCGCACGCTTCATGTCCTCAACAAAATCCGTCAGGTACACGAGACCGTGTGGCTTTGGTCGGGCGCGCACGAAGGATCCCAGACCCTGCCTCCGGTAGATCAGTTGTTCGTTTTCCAGCGTGTGAAGTGCACGGCGAACGGTGATCCGGCTCACGCCAAACTGAGCTCCAAGTTGACTCTCTGAAGGAAGTTGATCGTCAGGTAAATATTTGCCGCCCTCGATCTGATCTCGCAGGGACGTGCTGATCTGTTCATGACGCGGCAGACCCGACTTCAGCATGTGCGTCTCCACTTGGTTTCCGGCTCGCACCTCAATCTTCGATCTTCACCATGATAGCCACAGCCTCCAGCCGAAATCAACAGCGCGTAGCTGAGAGGCCCGACATGCGGGTCGCGAATCACAACACAAATGGGTACATGAGCTACGCAGTTTTCGGTAGCCTGCCAAACTTCGTTCGATAGGCTAGCAGCACGATCTCGACCATGTCGTCCAGAGAGTACGTGGACGAGTTCAGCACCATATCGTAACTCCACGCCTCATCCACGCCGCTGCGAAAATGATGCTGAACAAAATCCGCCCGCTCTGCATCTGTCCGAACAACCTGCTGCCGGGCTTCTCGCTCAGAAATCTTCTTGAGCCGACTGTAACCCGACACGCGATCGTCCAGTGGCGATACGACGCGCAGACGAAGCGTGGAGTCCGGCTTGCATATAAAATTGGCGCCTCGACCAACGATGACCGCACTCCCGTGAATCGCGATCACCTGCACGAGTCGCATCAGGGATCGCACGTACTGTACGTTTGTGACCTTGCTGCCCATCAACGCACCGAGCACGGCATCTTCCACTGATTTCTGACGCCGTTCGTCGAGCGATGCCATGACGTCTTCGCTGGCGTCGGAATCCTCCGCTATCGCTTGTACCAGTTCCTTGTGCCAGAGACTGAACTCCAGCCTCTCACAAAGCCGGCCTGCCAGTGCCGCACCGCGCGCGCCGAACTCTCGCGAAACCGTAATGATCGGCCAATGCTCAGGGCGCTTTCCCTCCCTTGCCGCGACATCCAGACTCTGACCCCATGCGGCGACCTGCCTGCCAACAATCTCTTCGATCTTCGCCATGTCCTTCACGGTTTGCTGCAGAGGCAATTCCTTTGCAACAGAGTACGGAAAACGATTGTGCAGCAATAGGCACCAGAGTCGCGCGGTGTTGGCAGGCATTACCTTACAAAGGTCTCAACACACCGATTCCGCCGATTGTGCCAGACACGATTCGAAGTCCCGCCGGGGCATTCCGGCCAAGAGCGGGTAGCTCGCTCCGAGAACTACTGGCCGGCGCATGTCGCTGGCCGTGTCCGGGAACTGGCATTGACCAATGCAAAGAGCCCCGACCCGAAGAATTGGGTCGAGGCTTTGTTGAATCTTGAATGTCGACCGTGCTAGGGTCTGAATCCCGGGTCGATGACGGTGTAGACGGAGTCGGAGTGAGGCCGCTTGACCGTAATGACAACCTGGTTGCCCATCACGGCGTTCGTCCCTCGAATCACGAGACTGGTCGGGTCCGAGATCGGGTCGACCTCAATGATTCCATGATAGGAATGGTAGTTACCGTCGTCTCCGGAACCGTAGCCAAAGGCTTCCAGGCTCGCATCGCTCCAGTCGCAGGCGCTCACGTCACAATTGTCTCCTCCGCCTCCGAAGAATTCGGGCTTTCGCATCCACCGGATTCCGTCGACAGCGATCTCGTACGCGTCTGCTGTGAGCGCGTCCAGGTTGGCCTTCTTCTGGCCTTCGCCAAACCCGCGTATTCCGAGGATCACGGCAATGCCAACGAGGATCACCCCAAGGGTAATCATCAGAAATTGTGCTTGACTCATGGCAACCTCGGGCGAGGTGGTTAGTGGTCGGTTCGGTACACCAAAGCCTTGCTTCCAGCCCTATTATCGTCGCGAAACAGTCTATGGTTAAGGGTTTCGACCGGTCTTCATCGCCCAAGCGACCGCCCAGGCGACGCGAGAATGCACAATGTGGCCTGCAATGGTACCAAGTCGTGACCGAACATTTCGGGCTGCCAGGCCTGGATTTCGCATGGTGATCCTATCCCGATTACCATCAATCTGGCAGGAACGAGGTAGTGAAATAGCAATGCTGACAGCGCTCTGCGACTACAGAACGAGGCCATAACCTCCTATTTCCACTCAGCTGCGCATCGAAATCCAATAATCTCCGATCGGACGTCCCGAAGCGTACCGGACCGCCAGAAAGCCTGCGCATGCTCTGGAGCATTCCGGAAGCTCCCGCCGCGAATGATCCGCATGTCCGAGATCTCAAAGTCGGACCAGACGGCCTGCGATCCCGGCTGCGGGTAGAACTGGTAGTAGTCTCCAATCCATTCAAAGACATTACCGCTCATGTCGAACAATCCGAGCCCGTTGGGGCGTTTGGTGGCCACGTACGTCGCAGAAGACACGGAATTGTCTCGATGGCGAACGAAGTCGTCTCTCAGCGTTTCGTCATCGGTACCCGCGAACCGCTCCACCTGGCCGAGACTTCGAGCCGCATATTCCCACTCGGGTTCGGTAGGAAGGCGATAGCCGTAGGAAGCGCAGAACGCCAGCGCGTCGTTCCAGTCGACATCCGCCACTGCACGACTACCGCGACCGCGACCGAAATCGTCGGGCAGACGTCTGCCGGTAGCTCGTGCGAACGCATCATACTGCTCATACGTCACCTCGGTGCGACCCATGCGAAAACGGATAACGTCTGCGCTGTGTACCGGAATAGCATCCGAGTTCGCTCCATCAAACACATCGCCCATCTGATACTGGCCCCCGGGTACGTTCACCATTTCGTACTCGTGAAGCTCGGACCTAATACCACCACCGAACAGAGCACACGACGACAACGCGAGAGCCAGAACCGACACGAACAATACACCTCCGCTGCGGCATACCCTGACGGTCGGTGCAACGTTCGCCTTCGACTTCAAATCCATTCCGCTGAGGTGTGTCTTGAATACAACCGGCCGGCTGTCAGCACGGCGCAGCGCTACTTGGGTTCCCTTGAGCGGAGCGTCGACCGACCGATCCGGGCGGCCGGTTGACAAGACTGAGGCCTCATTCCGGAGTCTGCGTCACAATACAGGTGGGCCGAAGGCTGGAACGAGGCGACGCTTGCTGCAACGAACCTGCCCTCGTCATCACAGCGTTGTTCGCGACGGTCCACGGATTTCAGACCGGCGTTTCTCGTAGTTTGCAAAACCGATAAGGAATACGAGTACTTCCCTCTGCGCCATGTCCGACTTTCTGCCTCTTCTCAACTTCCCGATTCGCAGTGCCGATGAACTACTCAGCCGTGCCACCTCGTTCT
>JABDKH010000084.1 GCA_013002345.1 Rhodothermales bacterium | reverse complement strand
CCCACATCATCGATGAGATCAAGCACTGGATGCTCAAGCTCGGCGAAACCGGCGAGTATGATGTAGTACTTACGGAAATCGGTGGCACGGTCGGCGACATCGAGAGTCAGCCATATCTGGAAGCGATACGGCAACTTCGATACGATCTCGGTGCCCGGAATACGCTGAATGCACACCTCACGCTGGTCCCGTATCTCGCCGCAGCGGGTGAACTGAAGACAAAACCGACCCAGCACTCAGTCAAGACGCTGCTGTCCTACGGTCTTCAGCCCGATATCCTGGTGTGCCGTTCGGAGTATCCGCTCGATGCAGACGTCCGGCGCAAGCTGGCCCTTTTCTGCAACGTCGAAGCCCGTGCGGTGAAACTGGCGCGCGACGCCGAATCCATATACGAGGTGCCGCTCCTGCTCAAGGAAGAGGGACTCGATGATCTCGTCGTCGAAAAGCTGCACATTCACGAGGACGTCGAACGAGAGGGCATTCTCGAAGAACCCGATCTGACCGAATGGATCGAATTCCTTAATCGTCTCAAGAAGCCGGATGGCTCCGTCTCGATCGCACTCGTCGGCAAGTACGTAACTCATCAGGATGCGTATAAATCGATTTCGGAGAGCTTCATTCTGGCCGGGTCTGCAAACCGCGTCCGCGTCGACCTGAAGCTGGTTCTTTCGGATGATCTGAACAGCGAAAATGTGAAGGAGGTGCTGGGCGAAGTGGCGGGTATCGTTGTCGCGCCGGGGTTCGGTGAGCGGGGGATCGACGGCAAACTGGTTGCCATTCAATACGCTCGCGAGAACGACGTCCCGTTCTTTGGCATCTGTCTGGGGATGCAGTGCGCCGTCGTCGAGTTTGCGCGCAACGTGTGCAAGTGGGAAGATGCCCATTCGATGGAATTCGTGAAGGAGACGCAGCATCCGGTCATCGATCTCATGGAAGAACAGAAGCGAATCGCTGACAAGGGCGGAACGATGCGTCTCGGTTCATATGATTGCTTTCTGCTGGAGAACTCCAAAGTCCGGGATATCTACGGTGAGACGGAGGTCAGGGAGCGCCACCGTCATCGCTTCGAGGTCAACAACGTCCTGCGATACAAGCTGCTCGAACACGGCATGCACTTCTCCGGACTGAACATCGCACGCGATCTCGTGGAGATTGTGGAACTGCCCGAAAAGCGCTGGTTTATCGGAACGCAGTTTCATCCCGAGTACCAGAGCAAGGTGGGCAGACCCCATCCGCTGTTCAAATCCTTCGTGGCCGCAACCGTGGCCTACGCCCGGGAAAAGGATCTTATCGAATCGCCAAAGCCTGTAACGCGTCGAAACGGAGCAAAACTGGCCAAGGCGAGAATCTGACCCTGTGTGTCGTCGACGGTTCGCGACTCGCGTCATCTGAAGCCATGGACCCCGACTATTATCGCCTGGTCGCTGCTGTCGAAGACGAACACTGGTGGTATGTCGCACGCCGTCGAATTCTCTCGCGAGTGCTGCTGAATCTGAGGCTTGCAGCCGGCGCACGAATACTCGACGCTGGATGCGGAACCGGCGGCAATCTTCAGATGCTCTCCCAACATGGCCGCGTCTCTGCCTTCGAGATGGAGCCGTACTCAAGAGAAGTCGCGGCAGGCAAACGGTTCGGCGAGGTTCTCACCGGGTCACTGCCGGATGACATCCCATTCGATGCAGCGACCTTTGATGTGGTAACGGCGCTCGATGTGATCGAGCACATTGAGAACGACGCCGGCGCGCTACGAGCGATTCGTGGGCTGCTCGTTCCGGGAGGCACGCTGATCCTCACCGTTCCCGCGTATCAATTCCTGTGGAGCTCCCACGACGAGGTGAATCATCACTGTCGACGATACACGCTCTCGGGAGTGACGGATACGTTGCGAAAGGCCGGATTTGACACAGTTCATGCCACCTACTTCAACACCTGGCTCTTCCCGGCGATTGCTGCCACGCGACTTGTCGGGCGTGTTTTGCCCCGGTCCGGGCAGCGCAGCGACCTGCGACTTCCTCCGCGCATCGTGAACCGGCTCCTCACCGTCGTCTTCGGATCCGAAGCGTGGATTACGTCCACGCACACCCTGCCGTTTGGCGTTTCCATTCTCGTCGTCGCTCGACCCCGTCCATAGGTACGGCCAGAGACCCGCACGTGGATCGCTGCGGCCGATGCTCTCGCACATATCTCGCACATTACCTATCTCCAACAAAATTAAGGTTAAGCGTTGGGCTGGCGCTTGACATTGCTGCGAAATAGTGTACCTTTTGCCGACGGTGGGGAAAAGTGGGGAATTATCCCAGGGTATCCCACCTGGGTGTCTGGTCAGTACATGGGTGACCCATGGCGGGGTTCAAGGGA
>JABDKH010000083.1 GCA_013002345.1 Rhodothermales bacterium | reverse complement strand
CTCGTCTTTCATGTTGATCTCGTAGAGGGCCAATGAGATTTCGGCCGCGATGTCCGACGAGATAGGCTGGATTCGTTGGTACAGCCCCACCTCCATGCTGGTACCGGTCTGAGGCTCGAGCACGTCGGATGAAAGCGCGATCTGGAACGGAGGGAAGGGTACCGGGATGGCCCGCTGATCATAGAGCTGATCGAATGTCGGCGCCTTGAAGGAGCGAGAAACGTTCGCGTACAGGTTGCCAACTGCATTGCGGTGGCTGACAAAACGGTAGTTGGCGCCTACCTTCGGACTGAAAGCTGTGTGGGTCGTATTTCTGGATTCCGCTCCAGCCGGGGTGAACGAATCGCGCAAGACGTCGAAGCGGCCGCCGGCCGTTATCCGCAGTCGGCTTGCGGGCTCGATCGAGTAATGAATGTACGCGGCAGCGGTTTGTCGGCTGCCGGATCCTTCAGCGGCAAGCGTGGAGGCTGGTTGCGGCGGCGCGGCACTGTAGTCGTCGAGTGTGCCGGTCAGCAGAGCAGAATAGTCCGTATCGATCCAGGCGCTGGAGGCATCAATACCGGCAGTGATTGTGCCGGGGACGAACGTCAGATCTGTCGAGAGCTGGATGTTGGCGGACAGGTTGATGTCGGTCAGGTCTCGCTGCTGGGTGTCGGCGAAGTCCGCACTCAGCGGCACCGTTTCAACGACGTCAGTTGTACGGATCTTGCCGGTTGTTCTGAACGAGAGCTGCCCGTCGTCCCAGACCCGGTGATTGCCAGAGACGCCGAGTGTGTGGATGCCTTCGTTCACCCGGTCGAATCTGAAGTACGCGAGTGTTTCGGTCGGTGTCGATTCCGCAAGGTCCTGAAACAAAGGCCCCGGGATGGCCGCATCGGAAAGGAAGTGCAGCGTCGAGAGATTGATTTTCGACTTGTCCGTTGACAGTAGATTCAGCGAACCTCCGAGCGACGCGATTTCGCGGTCGGCGTTGTCGCGGAAGCCATCAATGCGGCCGTAGTCACCGAACAGGTGGAACTGACGATCCGCGACGGTACCCCCGTAACTGAGTTCTGCCTCAAACGGCACGGCGGTTCCGGCAGTGACGGACACAATGCCGCCCCGACGATCAGGGTCGGTCACCAGATTGATCACGGCACCCAGTGCTGCATCGCCAAACAGGGCAGAGCTCCCGCCACGCAGTATCTCTACAGAGGCAAGACTGTGGAGGGGCAGCATGTTCCAGTTGACGAGTCCGGATTCGCCGTCTCCGAACGGTACACCGTCGATCTGAAGCTGCACATATTCCGCCTCGCCGCCTCCGTAGAAACCGCGGACAACCGGCTGCGGGTCGTACCCGAGACCGTCGAGGCTGAAGAAGGAGAGACCCGGTGCCGTAGCGAGCCAGTCCGCAATAGATCGCGACGGCAGGCGATGCATCGATTGAGGCGACAGCACGGACATAGCGGACGTGGTTCGGGCGACGATCGCAGAGGTGCGCTCGGCGGTCTTCGTGATGCTATCCAGTTCGTAGACTCGCGTAGTATCGAGTTCGGCACGCTGCGCAAGAGCGGGGCCTGAGAGGCCGAACAAGATGAGCGGGAGCAGGAGGGATGCCGATCGTCGCAGTGACTTCATTCCGGTTGTGGAGAGCTTCGTGTTCTGGCGTTCGATAACGGTGAAAGAGATTTGCGTGTGGACAATCGGAGTTGGAATACGCGGCCTGCGGCTCGCCCGGTAGTTTCGGAAAGCCCATCCGCTTACGACCCAGCCGGACTCCGGTTCGCCGTGGACCTGACCGAGTGTGTTGTACAATCCGGTGTGATCACGCGCACGGTCGGTGTGCCGGGCACCCGGTGTCGGCCAACTCACGCGCCCCTGATCAATCCTGCCGAACGATTGTCCGGCTGGCCCGCCGAAAGCTGAGGCCGTTCCGGTTGATCGGCACGCAGTCCTAGTACCGCGGGATAGACGGATTGATCTCGTCGCTCCACGCCAGAATACCACCCGACACATTGCGCACGCGCTGGAACCCGGCATCAAGTAGCAGCTTGGTGCCGCGGGCGGACCGGGCTCCGGATCGGCACAACACCACGATGTCATCGCTTCTGGACGCCTCGATGTCCTCGATCCGACTTTCCAGTTCGTGGATCGGGATGAGTTGGTCGTAGTGAATGCTGGCAATGTCCAGTTCGTATTGGTTCCGGACGTCGAGCACGAAGGGCGGAGCGGCTGTATGCAGTTGCGCAGCCAGGTCCCTCACAGAGATCTCCGGGACATCTGTGTGCATGTCAGCGGGATGTCCGAGCGGTGGAAGACCGCAGAACTGCTCATAGTCGATGAGATGAGTCTGGGTGGGGTGATCTCCACAGACCGGGCAATCAGGGTTGCGGCGAAGGCGCAGTGTCTTGAGCGTCGCTGTGAGTGCATCAAGTAGAAGCAATCGTCCGACGAGTGGGTCGCCGATGCCCAGGATCTGCTTGATGGCCTCGCTGGCTTGCAGAGATCCCACGATTCCTGGGAGCACTCCGAGCACACCACCCTCTGCGCATGAGGGTACCAGTCCCGGCGGCGGCGGCTCAGGATATATGCAACGGTAGCAGGGTCCGCCCGGCGCCCCGAAGACGGAGACCTGTCCTTCAAACCGGAAGATCGACGCATAGACATTCGGAATTCCCGACAATACGGATGCATCGTTCACCAGGTATCGGGTGGGGAAATTGTCGGTTCCGTCGGCGACCAGGTCGTATCCCTGCAGAATATCTAGAGCGTTATCGCTGCTCAAGCGCGTCTCGTAGAGGTCCACGATGACGTTGGGATTGATTTCCAGTATCCGTTCGCGCGCCGAATCGAGCTTGGATCGTCCAACATCGGACGTGCCGTGGATCACCTGACGTTGCAGATTGGATACGTCGACCACGTCGAAGTCAACGAGGCCCAGTCGGCCGACGCCCGCCGCCGCGAGGTACAGCGCAAGGGGCGATCCGAGTCCACCTGTCCCGACGATCAGGACTGCCGCAGACTTCAGCTTCAACTGTCCCTCCACGCCTACTTCGGGCAAGACCAGGTGACGATTGTAACGCTCGTACTCTTCGGAACTGAGTGAGATGTCGCTCAACGTGGTCGTGTCATGGTGGTCATTACATATGCAGGCGTAAATGTAATGCTCGCAGGGACGATGTGAAGCGGTTCCCCCCGTGCCTCAAAGCCATCGATAAGACGATGGACAGATCATCATGTGCGGGTAGCGGTCGGGATTGCCGCCGATTCGTCGGCAATACGATTGAGCCATTTGGATAGGATCTCGCTCATGCGGGCTCGCTCGATTAGAAACGAGTCGTGTCCGGAGAGTGCATCGATTACCTCGAGTCGCGCGTTGGGGAGGTGTTTCGCGAGTTCTTCCTGCTCCGCCAGCGGATAGAGAACGTCGCTTGTGATGCCCACCACCAGAGCGGGCTGGCGGATGTTGCCGAGCGTTTCGAAGTAGTCCCCTCGTCCTCTCGACACATCGTGCGTGTCCATCTGGCGTGTCAGGTGTACGTAGCAGTTCGCGTCGAAGCGGCCGACGAGCTTTTTGCCCTGGTGCCTCAAGTAGCTTTCGGTCGCGAAGACTTCCCTCTGACCATTCGGTGGCATAATGCTTCGGCCGAACCGATCCGAAAACTCAGGATGCGACCGGTAAGATATCATGGCCATCATTCGAGCGGCAGCAAGACCCTTTGCGGGAGGACGGTCCGGCGCGTAGTGACCCTCTTGCCAGTCGGCATCGGCGAAGATTGCCTGCCGCTGCGCTTCGCTCCACCCGATGCACCACGCCGAATGCCGCCCGCCGACCGCGATCGGAACGATGGATCGAACGAGATCATCCTGGAAGGCCCATTCGAGTGCTTGCATTCCTCCCATGGAGGCGCCGATTGCGGCTATCACCCGCCGGACGCCGAGGTGATCCAGCACACGTCTGTGAGCCTCCACCGTGTCACGAACCGTGAGCACCGGGAAGTCCGGACCGAACGGCCTGCCCGTGACCGGATTGAGAGTTATGGGCGACGCCGATCCGTACGGTGACCCGAGTACATTGGCCGACACGATGTAGTACTTGTCGGTGTCCAGGGCGAGCCCGGGGCCGACGACCCCGGGCCACCAGTCGGTGACGACGCTGCTGCCTGTCAGTGCGTGGCATACGAGAACCGCGTTGTCTGCGCCGGGGCTGAGGGTACCCCAGGTTGAGAACGCGACCGGCACATCATGGAGTGCAACCCCGCTCTCGAGGTCGAGCGAGTCGAGGACAAGTGTCTCGTGTGCGGGTTCAAACGGAGGTCCTGCCTTCACATCAGGCCACCTCGACGGGCCGAGTTGCGTGTGTCAGCGCCTGAGCAAAATCAGACTTGATATCTTCAATATGCTCGGTACCGACGCTCACTCGAACGAGGTCGGTCGACACTCCGCTGGCGGTCTGTTCTGCCGCCGACAACTGCTGGTGTGTTGTGGACGCCGGATGGATAACGAGCGTTTTGGAATCACCGACATTCGCAAGATGGCTCGCCAGTTCCGTGCTTTCGACGAACGACTTGCCCGCCTGCACACCGCCACGGACTCCGAACGCAAGGACGGCGCCAAAGCCGTTCGAGAGCAGCGAGCTCGCGCGAGCGTGGTACGGATGAGACTCGAGGCCGGGGTAGCTGACCCACGCTACCTCCTCTCGTGTTTCGAGCCAGCGTGCGAGTTCGAGAGCATTCTCGCAGGCGCGCTCAACACGGAGTGAGAGGGTCTCGAGACCCTGGATGAGAAGGAAGGATCCGAAGGGACTCTGGCAGGGCCCGAAATCCCGAAGTCCCTCGACGCGGGCGCGAATGATGAAAGCGAGGTTGGCACCGAGTGGACCACCGGGGCCGAACGTCTCCCAGAAGTTCAGTCCGTGATAGCCGGGGGAGGGCGCGGTGAACGTCGGGAATCGTCCATTGTCCCACGGGAAGTTGCCGCCGTCGACGATCACACCGCCGATGGTGGTCCCGTGGCCGCCGATCCATTTCGTTGCGCTCTGCACGACGATGTGTGCACCGTGCTCGAGCGGGCGAAAGAGGAATCCACAAGCACCAAACGTGTTGTCGACGACCAGTGGCACGCCGTGTCGGTTGGCGACTTCGGCAAGTTGCTCGAAGTCTGGAATATTGAACCGAGGATTGCCGATGGTCTCCACATAGATCGCTTTTGTGCGGTCGTCGATTTGTGACTCGATTTCACCCGCGTCGTCTCCTTCCACAAACCGGACGTTGATGCCGAGTCGCGGCAGGCTGACCTTGAACTGGTTGTACGTGCCGCCATAGAGGTAGCTTGTCGAGACGATGTTGTCGCCGGCTTCTGCGAGTGTCGCCAACGCGAGGAATTGTGCCGCCTGTCCGCTTGCCGTTGCCAGTGCCGCGACGCCGCCCTCTAGTGCAGCTACGCGCTGCTCGAAAACGTCGGTGGTCGGGTTCATGATTCGCGTATAGATGTTGCCGAATTCCTTCAGCGCGAAGAGGTTGGCGCCATGCTCCGCATTGTCAAAAGTGAAGGACGTCGAAGCATAGATCGGCACGGCCCGGGCGTGCGAATGACGGTCGGGAGTATGTCCTGCGTGTAATTGCAGGGTCTCAAAGCGTGGGGGGTGTTGGTGTCCGTTCTGACCGTTGGTACTCATGAGATCGTAATTGTATTGGTTTGTCGAGCGCATCGCGATCCCGGTGGGCCACAAAAAAAGCCCCTTTCCGAGATGTGCGGAAGAGGCTTCTGTTGTAGCAGACCTGTTTCTCCCACTCATCTTTCCCCGACTTGTGCGGGGCAGGAATTGGCACCTTCCATGCGCCGGCCTTTGGGAGCGGCGCAGGGGTTGCCAGGGTTTCAACGGGCCCGAACCCTCCACCCTTCGCGATGAGCACGCTAGTGCTATGTGATTCGAATGTATGGTTTGCTGGGCGAGCAGTTCCAGTCAAATCGGGCGGCGATTATCCGGAAGCGCTTTTCTTCACAAAGCAGATTTCTGTGGCGCTGGAGGCGCCGATTTGCGTCCATACGTTGAGATTCTGAGGCTCTCGTGCACATGTTTGTAGCGATATTTATTAGGTATATATAGTTGAGAGCATTAATAAATATGACTTATACTCACCTTATTCTAAAAATTAGTAGTAGTATTCTACCATCGAGCACGCATTTAGTAACTAATCAACATCTGATATGCTTCGCAAAGCACTTTTGCTCGCTTGCGCCACGGTCTTCGTGAGCACGAGCGATGCCTTCGCGCAGGAGGCTGACTCTGCGATTTCCAGCGCTGACACGGCCTGGCTACTCATCTCAACCGCACTTGTGCTCCTGATGACCCCGGCTCTCGCGTTCTTCTACGGCGGGCTTGTCCGGGCGAAGAATGCACTCAGCACCATGATGATGAGCTTCGTGGCATTGGGAATATCCGGAGTGCTGTGGGCCGTCATCGGCTACTCCCTTGCGTTCGGCGAAGGGGGCGTGTTCATCGGCGACCTGTCGATGGTGTTCCTTCGTGGCGTCGGGCTTGAGCCGAGCGGATCGATTCCGCACCTGCTTTTCATGGCCTTCCAGGGGACGTTCTTCATCATCACCGCCGCCCTGATCTCCGGTGCGGTCGTGGAGCGAATGCGCTTCAGTGCTTACGTAGCATTCATCGCGCTTTGGGGGGTCCTTGTGTATGCGCCCGTGTGTCACTGGGTCTGGGGCGGCGGATGGATTGGAGAACTCGGCGCGCTGGATTTCGCCGGGGGTGCTGTCGTACACGTAAATGCGGCGGCGGCGGCCGTCGTTGCGGCTCTGGTACTCGGCAAGCGCCGCGACTACGGTCGTCTTGCTTTCCTTCCGCATCATGTGCCGTTTGTATTACTCGGGGCCGGCCTGCTGTGGTTCGGTTGGTTCGGCTTCAACGGAGGCAGCGCACTGGCAGCAGACGGCATCGCAACGCTCGCGTTCGTGAATACGATGCTGGCGCCGGCCGCAACGCTGGTCGTCTGGAACATCATTGACTACCGACGGACCGGGAAAGTGACCGCGGTGGGCGCCGCTACTGCCATTGTCGTCGGACTCGTCGCTATCACGCCGGCTGCCGGCTTCATCTCGCCGATGTCCGCCATCGTACTCGGAGGGATCGCTGCTCTTCCCAGCTACTACGTGATCATCTGGCGAGCCAGAACACGTTTCGATGACTCACTGGATGTGTTCGCGGCTCACGGCGTCGGCGGCATCACGGGCGCTCTTCTGGTCGGCATACTCGCTGAGTCGGCGTGGAACGGATCCGTCGATGGACTCCTGTTCGGCAATGCGGCGCAGCTTGGCATCCAGGCTCTCTCCATCGTGGCCGTCTTTGCGTATAGCGCCGCGCTCACATTCCTCATTCTGAAGGGGATCGGACTCGTAATCGAGCTGCGACCCGACAAGAGCTCGGAGGGGAGGGGCCTCGATGTCGTAAATCATGGCGAGGAGGCTTACTCGGACGGCGAGGGCGCGTTGCTATTGCTCGACGACGAATTCAACGGTAACGGTCATGCGACGACATCACGGTCTGTCGCTGCCGTTGCGTAATCACGTTGTCACCTTCATGTAACGTTTGAACAGAATACAATGAAACTGATCAAAGCTGTTGTCCGTCCCGACCGCGTAAACGCAGTTCTTAAATCACTCTTCCAGGCCGATGTGCACGGGTTGACGGTTACGCGTGTTCGCGGACACGGCGGTGAGAGTGATGTTGAGGAAACGTACCGCGGGACGACAGTCAGGATGGAACTGACGGATAAGGTCATGATCGATATAGGCGTATCCGAGCCTTTCGTGGAGGCAACGGTGAAGGCGATCCTGTCGGCGGCCCATACCGGCGAGGTCGGAGACGGGAAGGTGTTTGTGCTGCCCGTTGAAAAGATCTATCGCATTAGAACGGGCGAGGAGGACAGGGCGGCCGTGACGCCTGTTCTGGAGTAGCGACAGGACTGCCTTCACGTCGGCAGCCGTCGGATGACTGTTGCGCATTTCTGACTACCCGTGAAATGGGATTTTCCCTACGCCTGCATCGCCGGGCAGTTGGGATCATGCGTCTTAACGTTGTCATCATCAGTTATCCAGATCCCAGGGTGGTTTGTATGAGCAAGTCATCATTTGTGACGCCGATCGTCATTCCGCTGCTGACACTTCTGACCGGCTGTGTTTTTCTTCCAGTCGGTCGCTCACCGTACGTGTCCGCTGAGGGGAACCTCACGTATCACGTGGTCAAGAACACGGATTTGAATCCTGCCGAGGATACGGCCTTCGAGGGTGATGTTGATGACGGTAAGTTGGGAGGCTTGATAGCAGTTGGCTATCCGGTTTTACCGTTCGCGGACGTCGAGGTGGGCTACCTGAAACTTGGGGATGTCGACTTCGACGGGCGATACACGTTCATGGGTACGCAGTCGACGGATGTGGGGACTATCAGCGGTTGGGGCATTCGAGCCGGTGCTGTCGGCCGACTGCCGGTTCCCGGCCGATTCACCCCGCTAGCCAAACTGGGAATCGTCCGATGGAAGCTGTCCGAGGATGAAGTTTTCGCCGGCGTGCCCGAGTCTCACGAGGCGTCGGGTATTGACCCATACTTCGGACTCGGTGTCGAGGTGGACCTGCCGAGCGTGCTTGCCTTCCGGGTAGGATGGGACTACTACACAGGTATCGGCGATGAGGACGAGACGGGCCGTGGTTCCGCGAACCAGGTGTCGGCGGGGTTGGTGGCGCGGCTGAAGTAGACAGCGCGTCGTGGGGATACCCAGACAGCGAACATGACGCCCGAAAACTGCGGACTCTAGCTGGCCTCGCGTGTCTGTTCGTCCAGGATGCGCTGGATACTGG
>JABDKH010000082.1 GCA_013002345.1 Rhodothermales bacterium | reverse complement strand
CGGGTCAGGAAACGTTCGATCACATAGATGGATACACGGTCTATCTCGGTTCGGCGGAGAGAGAAGTGTCCGACGAGGACCTCCGGACCATAGCCAGAAAGACCCGTGACGCCGGTGCGTGGATCGTACCCACGATGGCCCTCTGGGAGACGCTGTGGGGAACGGCCGATCTGGCGGTTATGTCTTCCTACGAAGAGCTTAAGTATATGCCCTTGTCGATTGTCGAATCGTGGAAGAGCAATGTGCAGCGCCGTGCGGGTCAGACGGATCGTGCCGCGGCAGATCGCGTGATCGAGACGCGAATGCGCCTGCTGAAGATCATGCAGGAGGAGGGCGTCAAGATCCTGTTCGGCACCGATGCGCCGCAGCTATTCAGTGTGCCCGGGTTTTCGGTGCACCGGGAAACGAAGCGGATGGTGGACACGGGTTTGTCACCATATGAGATCCTCGCTTCCGCCACTCGCAATGTCGGGGAGTATTTCTCGAATGAAGATTCCTTCGGGACGATCTCCGCCGGGCAGCGGGCGGACTTACTTGTTCTGGACGCAAATCCACTGGAGGACATTACTAATCTGTCACGTCGAGCCGGGGTGGTGCTGCGGGGGCGCTGGATTCCGGAGACCGAGATTCAGGACAGACTGGAGCAGATCGCGTCGGCCCGATAGCTCACTAGATCAGGCCGGTTCGGGCTGTGCACCGTGCGATGTCCGAATCTCCCGATGCTCCAGAAAGACGACCACCATCGTTCCCGCCAGACCAACAGCTAGCGACACGTACGACGGAACTCCTGCCAGAAGCAGGACGGTGGCCGTCATCACTAAGACCACTCCGATACGCACCAGGGAGGTGTGGCGAAGGGCACGCCATCTGGCCACCGCCGTGCCGCCGAGGAATAGAAGCAGTCCCACGGCCAGAGCCGCTCTGGGACCCGTCGCGAGCGCCTCGTGGGAGTGCGCAATGGCCACCTCGAGTGCCGCTGCGATCCCAATAATTCCACACAGCATCGGGAAGTGAGCCAGTGAAAACGTATCCCTTGCCATCTGCGCCCTCTCGGACCCTTTGACCCCGTGCATCGCTTCTTCCAGGGCAGGTTTGATAGAGGGGAAGTAACTCCACCAGAGCGCACAGGTGAGCGTAACGGCAAGGAATCCTACCACGACCAGTGAAATCTCCTGTGGTGCCGAAACCAGACCTCCACCCGCCACGATCAGTGATTCACCGAGGGCGATAATAACAATCAGGCCGTGTCGTTCTGAGAAATGGCCGGGATGCAGGTTCCAACCCTCCTCCCTGCCGCCGACATTCGCTGCGATGACGTCGAGAAGGATCGCCAGTCCCCAGAAATAATAGAGTTGGTCGCCGCCTGCTATCGCCCCAACCAGAACCGCGGCCAGACCTCCGATCGAGACGAACGCAAAGGTGCGGACTGCCGCCAGTTGCCCTTCATTTTCGGACGCGGCCCAGCTATACAACCACAGGCCAATCGATCGGACCAGTACATACGGACCTGCAAACCAAAGTGCGGCGCCCTCGAATGCCGCCGGAACGGACACGGCCATGAAGAAGGCTACGGCGGTAGCTGCCAACGTCAGCAGCTGCACATTGGCGTGATCCGTGTCCGCTGCATTCAGAGCCCACGTGAACTGGGTCCATGCCCACCAGACCAGCCAGAAAACGAGGACGGACTGCGCCACCGCGCCGAACGTGAACCCGTGGTGCAAGATGCCCACGATCTGCGTGATACAGAACACGAAAACCAGATCGAAGAACAGCTCCACAAACGTGACGCTCTGATCCTCGGGTGAAGTGATAGACGTTTTCCGCATGAATGGTTCTGGATAGGTGAACGTGCTGTCCGAACAGGAGGCCGTTGGTGTCTGTGTTCGACGTCGGAAGGTGGAGTATGATCAGAACACATCTCAGCCGCAAGCTCTATCAACATGCGCCGATTGTTGATTGCCTCCGGGGTCAAGCGCGCCAACAAAATACAATCTGTGGGCAATTCTGCCTCTCCGCATCAATGGAGGATGGGAAATCCGGCGCTTTGAAATTCGGTTCTGTGGCGGTGACGAGGCGTGAATCGCGCGAGTTCACCTAGAGGGAATCCCCTTCGGCGAAGGCCCGGAGCCTGGCGGGCACGCTCCACCCAATCGCTCGAGGCCAGGCTGCCCGGTCTGCACGAAAGGTTAGAGGATATCGTCCGGACCGAACTCGAGCACGGGCCCTCGATAACGAAAGATCATCTTGAGGATCTTCACCAGAGTGGGCGACTGCTTCTGTACGTACCACTGATCGGCGGCGCGGCGGGCGCCGAGACCATAGGTCGGATACGGGTGGATGGTGTCGGAGATCTTGCGAAGCGAGATGCGGTTCTTCATCGCGAGGGCGTACTCGCTGATCAGTTCTCCAGCGCTCGTGCCGACGATGTCGACGCCGTAGATGCGACCGGTGGATGGCTTTGCATACACTTTGATCACACCTTCGGTCTCTCCGTCTGTCACCGCGCGGTCGACCTTGCTGTAGGGAAAGCGATACGTCTGGAAATTGGTGCCGGCCTGTGTCAGATCGGCTGAGGTAGCCCCTACATGCGCAACCTCGGGATCTGTGAACGTCACCCATGGTACGTTCCGGCTGTCGATCTTCATCGGCAGTTTGAGGAGCGCATTGGTGACGGCCACCTTGGCCATGTGCTCACTCATGTGTGTAAACTGGTAGCGTCCGGTCACGTCGCCGACCGCGTAGATGTGGCGCCGCGACGTTCGGCAGCGGTCGTTCACGACGATGCCGGGTCTGCCGACCTCTACTCCTGCCGCTTCAAGATTCAGCGACGAGATGTTGGCGCGTCTCCCGGTCGCCATCAAGAGAGCATCCGCATGCACGATCGATGTGGCTTCCTCCCGGGTGATGCTGATCGCAATCTCACCAGCGCGTTCAGAAATCTGGTTCACGTCCGCGCCGAGCTGGAAGTTCACTCCTTCGGAGGACAGCCTTTTCTGGATCAACGCCGACGCCTCGAGATCATCCTTCGACAGAATACGGTCGAGCATGTCGATGACCGTCACGTGGGTACCGAGCCGAGAGAACGCCTGCGCCATCTCAGTCCCGATCGGTCCGCCGCCGACGATGGCCAGCCTGCCGGGCTGCTCTGTCAACTCGAACAGCGATTCATTCGTCAGGAACGGGACGCTATCCAGTCCGGGAATCGGTGGTACCCAGGCTTTGGCACCTGTAGCGATAACGAAGTATCTGCCCGTGACCGTCCAGCTTTTTCGTCCTTCAATGCTGATGGTATGGTCGTCGATGAAGCTGGCGGTTCCTGCTCGAACCTCGACCCCGAGATCCTCAAAAATCTCGGGCCTGTCGGCTTCCTCATAAACCTCTTCGCGGACGTGGCGAACGTACTCCATCATCCGAGCGAACGAGAAATCGAGCTCAGTTCCGGAGAGCCCGTACTTCTCGGCATCGCGTGACTGCTGCGCTACCTTCGCAGCTTTCAGGAGCGTCTTGCTCGGCACGCACCCGTACCAGGTGCAGTCGCCGCCGAGGCGCTCACCCTCGATCATCAACGTTTTGGCGCCGAGCGTAACCGCCAGCCCGGAGGATGTGAGGCCGGCTGCACCGCCACCAATCACAATAACGTCGTAGTCATACGCCATGATCTTCTGCCGTTTGTTTCCTGACCTTCTTCACAGTGGACCACGCGCCGAATGCTAACAGGGCAACGATCAATCCATAAACCCATAGCGGGATGTTACGTCCGGCGATGAGCAGATAGAGATAAGCTGAGATAAAGAAGAAACCGGCGCTGAGGATTGGGAGCGTAGCCGATCTTCCGCTGCGCAGATTACGAACAAGCCAGCCGATCGAGAGCGTAAAGAACGGAATCGCACCGACGTAAATCGCGGCGAAAATTGCGGGATTGACGCCGTAGCCGGCTCCGAGCGCTAGAATCTGGTCGATATAGGACTGTATTTCCATCCGAAATCAGTGTTGCGGTTCTTCCTGCCGGAGCTGAGTTTCGCCGGAGGGCGAGTCGTTACAGAGCTGCACCGATCGTCGGTAGCGCTGACGGTTGCCCAGGGAGCGATTTAGCGATGCTTCGGTAAGAATAGTGAAGTCGACCTGAAAAGAGATTGCGCCTCCGTCTCTTTACAGGTGCACTTCGATGCACGCACTTCTATATGGGTGGTAGGGCTCGGCCTGGGAACCGAGCTCACGAGTTGAAGGCCTGAGTTTGGTGGAACTCGGGCCTTCTTTTTTTTGTGGGTTATCGCATGTCGTCTTTGGATCCTGGAAGGATATAACGACTGGCTGGCGCAACGCACAGGTTCCTCGCTGCGCTCGGAATGACGGAGGGGCAGTCCCGCGAAGACATGGCAAGCGTTCGCAGCCGGCGTGGGAGCTGCCTCGGCAAATTCTGTTTGGTAAGAGGTCCTCCCGACATAATGCGGGATCATGGAGGGCTCTGCGACGTCAGGCCGGCGCAGCCCGTGGTTCTCGCTGCGCTCGGAATGACAGGCGCGCAAGTTCCGGAATGACAGGGTCGCCGGAGATCGATCGCCACTACTCCTGACAGGGAAAATTGTCACAGCGCCCACCGCTGCATATATTCCCGCCGCGCTGTTGAGTGCTCGACACCCGCCGCACAAATCAGATTTCGCCCCTTCGGCCCGGCCTTCACCCGACGATGAGTTCAGCCAAGACGTTTTTTCTGATGGCGCTATTCGTCCTGGTCGGTCTGCCGATGGTTGCGTACCTGTGGGAGACGATCAACCAACTGCTTGCGTTGCAAGTGGACCTGGTCCGAATCGGGATCTCAATTCCTGTGCTGGCACTTCTGATCGGACTTCTCGCCATCGTGGGACGGCGAGTCAATGCGTGGCATTCAGAGCCCGAGAAAACATAAATCGTTCACCAGTTTCCCTGAGATACCATGACTGACTTGAAAGGGACAACTGCGCCGGAGACGACGACTTCTCAGGAGCAGCACGATGGACTTCCGGCTGATCAGGAGCCTGTCGTTACGGGTACCCTGTTTCTCACGATGATCTTCCTGATGATGATCTTCGGCTTCTGGGCGCTCATGTACATGACACTACTAGACCGATAGCCATGAATAGAATCGAGACGTACGAAAAGGCCTTCCTGTGGCTTGGCGCGGTGTTGCTGGTCGCGTGCATGGGAGTACTTGCCTACGCGAGCATCGCGATGGGCATAAACCTGCCGGGCCGAGTAGGCCAGGTTGATCCGGCGACCATGCGGTCGCAGCCGCCGTTCGATAATCCGGGCGTACGGCAGACCGGAGAGAACTCCTACGAAGTCGTGATGATCGGCCAGGTGTGGGCGTTTGTCCCGGCCGAGATTCGAGTCCCGGCGGGCGCCGAAGTGACGTTCGTCGCGACCTCGAACGACGTCATACACGGACTGCAGGTCGAGGGCACGCGCGTCAACATGATGCTTGTCCCCGGCCAGGTATCGCGTAATACCTACGTATTCAACGATCCCGGTGAACGCTTGCTTATCTGCCATGAGTATTGCGGCATCGGTCACCACACCATGTACGGAAAAGTAATCGTGGAATAGCCTGATGAACGCAATTGTCTTTGATCCATCGGGCTTCAAGCTGCCCGAAAACCAGCGGCGACCACTTCTCTGGGCCATGTACATCGGTTATGCAGCGCTGACCGCGGGCATCTTCCATGGACTGGCGCAATCGCTTTCGTATGCCGGGATTGACATCCTGGGGTACTTCCCGTTTCTGAAAAGCTACTACCAGGGCCTTACCGCGCACGGTGTTGCCAACGCGCTGATTTTCACCTTCTCGTTCTCGAACGGCTTCCTGCCTCTGATGACCGCGAGGGCCCTGTCAAAGAAGCTCGTGGACTGGATGCTCTGGCTTTCGTTCGGCCTGCTCGCTCTCGGAAACGTACTGGTGATCTACGCCGTGGCGGCGAACAAGGCCAGCGTGCTGTACACGTCGTACGCCCCACTGCAGGCCCACTGGACGTACTACATCGGCCTTGCGCTGGTGGTCGTGAGCACGTGGGTCGCGCTGGCGAACATGATCATCGTTTGGAGACAGTGGAGAAAGGAGAATCCCGGGGAGCGCGTGCCGCTGCTTGCTCACATTTCTGTGTTCTCCTACTCGATGTGGGGGCTCGCGTCCATCCCGATTGCGGTTTCGTTTCTCGGTTTCCTGACGCCGTGGACGCTCGGCTGGATGGAAAAAACCGACCCGCTGCTGACGCGCACGCTCTTCTGGTTCACGGCGCACGCGATCGTGTACGCCTGGCTGCTGCCGGCCTACGTGTCGTGGTATGCGCTGGTGCCGCGGCAGGCCGGGGGAAAAATCGTAAGCGACTCGTTGACGCGGTTCGTGTTCGTTCTCTTTCTGCTTCTTTCGATTCCGACCGGCTTTCATCATCAGTACACGGATCCAGGTATCGCAACCTGGATGAAGGCAATCCACGGCGTGCTGACCTTTGGTGTGTTCTTTCCGAGCCTGGCGACGGCCTTCTCGGTCATGGCTTCGCTGGAGATCGGCGGGCGGGCCGCAGGGGGTCGCGGACTGCTGGGCTGGATTCGGAAGCTGCCGTGGAAGGACCCGTCACTCGTTGCCCAGCTGCTGGCCATGATCACGTTCGTGTTTGGCGGGATCACCGGGTTGATCAATGCCAGTTTCACGATGAATCAGGTGGTGCACAACACGACCTGGATTCCCGGCCACTTTCATATGACGGTTGGCAGCGCAGTGGCCCTGACGCTCATGGGCGTCGCGTACTGGCTCGTCCCCTATCTGTCAGGTCGCGGCCTCTGGGGCAAGACGTGGGCGGTGGCTTCGTCCTGGATCTACACGATCGGCGTCCTGATTTTCGCCCGCGGAATGATTTCGGCTGGTCTGGAGGGAATGCCGCGGCGGATTTATCGTGCGCAGGCTACTTACACCAATGAGGCATGGGATCTCGGCGGTGCACTCACGGCGGTGGGTGGTTCGCTGATGTTCATCGGGATCTTCGTGTTCTTCATCGTGATCCTCGTGACGATTCTCTGGGGAAAGAAAGGAGACATTCCTGCAGATATCCCGTGGTCGGAGACGCTCGCGGCGCCGGGTCTAAGCAAGTGGGAGTTGCGACTGGACAAACTGGGGTTCTGGATGGTCGTGGCAATCGTAATGATCATTGTTGCCTACGGGCCATTCTTCGCCAGCTATCTGCCGCCTAACTTCGTGTCGCCAGGCTTCACGCTCTGGTAGATCACGGCTGGATGACGGTTGATTCGATACGGGCCGGCCGGGAGTGATCTTCCGGTCGGCCTTTCGTTTGGTGGGTCGTTACGTGCGGCAGCCAGATAGTCGCGGCGATCTCGGGCATCCAGACCTGCCCTGTCG
>JABDKH010000081.1 GCA_013002345.1 Rhodothermales bacterium | reverse complement strand
TTCAAGAGCGTGTTTCATCGGAACAGCTTTCTGTGGCAGGTGGTGCTGTACGAAGCCGTCGACGGCCAGGAGGTGGGGTAGACGCCCTGCCGAACATTTTCTCGGGGGTCATCTGCACCCACCGGACGCGCGGACCTGGAAGGCACATCCCTCCTTAATGATGTATATAAAACTTGACACAAAGTAAAGCATATATTACATTGTGTCAATCTTGTTTTACACATTGAGAGAACAGCGATGGAACAGTCTTATGCGGAAAAAAGCGCCTGGGTATTGCTAGTGACGCTTCTTGTGGCATTTGGCTGGTATTTCTACAGCCATGGCGGAGCGTTGGTGGCGGGCTCGCTCACATTCGGCGACATGTTGGGGGCATTGATCGGCCTCGTGGTGCTGATCGTTGTCGTCGAGGTGACCTTTCATGTCATGCTCGGCATCGAAGCCGCACACGACAGCAGGCTCACCGAGTTGACTGAAACGGACGAACGGGACGATCTGATTGACGTCAAGTCCGAACGATTCGCAAGCTTTGTCCTGGCGACCGGCGCCGTTGGGGGCATCTTCAGTGCCGCTTTCTTGACCGCCGTCATGACCGCCCACGTGCTGCTCCTTGCCCTTGTGTTGGCGGAGTCGGCGAAATTGATTTCCAAACTCGCGTACTACCGCCGGGGTGTCTGATATGGGAAAGACCGCTGTACGAAATCAGATCCGAAAGCTCAGATTCGAGCACGGCGAAATGACGCAGGCGGAATTGGCGAGCAGAATCGGTGTTACGCGGCAGACGGTCGTCGCCATCGAGAAGGAGAAGTACTCGCCCTCGCTGGAAGTTGCGTTTCGAATCGCGCGGGTGTTCGGTGTGCCGCTCGAGAGCGCCTTTCGATACGAGGCAAGCTGAGGCGAAACGTCAGTGCTGTTGTGAGTGAATGCCTGTTTCGACCTGCGATTTGACTCGCATCTGCCTGCGCACCTCGATAGTTTGCACGCGGGAATCATGAGTCTGCCTACAGATAGGGTACGGAGTTATGTGCAGTCGCCTCAGTACACTGGCAATCGTTTTGTTGCTGACCGTCGGTCCGGTCGCCGCTCAGCTCGACGGGCTCGAACAGATATCGAGCCTCGTGCGTGTGGGGCGCTTCGGGCTTGTCGTCGACGTCGAGGCCACCGCCTCGCTAACGGCGAACCCGGCCCTCGACGCATCGTCTCTGCGACCGCTTCTGGCGGATCGGATCGCGGCCGTGAGTGGCCGCCGGCCGTCCATGGATCCACTCGAGACCGGGTACCCATACGTCTATGTGCATATCAACGCGATCGATGTCGCTGACGGACTCGTACCGTTCGCGGTGAATGCATCGTTTATCCAGGAAGGCCGTCTGGCGTCCGGTGGCGGTCCCATCAACATGACAACGTGGGAATCAGGGTCCGTCGGACTGGTTTCGCACGATCGCATTCCGGCAATCGCCGAAACAGCGCTGGGGTTGGTTGAGGAGTTTGCCGGGGACCTTTTGATGGCTGGTGACGGATAGAAGTCCGGCACGAAAGCATGCCCCGGGGCATTTCCAGGGTGATTTTGATGCTTTTGCCGCCGGGGCGTCGTCGCTCCGATCGCCCGTCGATCTCGAGAATGCGCCGTCCGGTCTTGTGCGCGCACACAATAAGCGAACCGGGCACGTCGTTAGTATTCGCACAGCCACACAGCTCAGGCGCCGAAGACTGCAGCGTTCCGTTCGACGACCGAGATCGCGAGCGAGGCACATCAGTAGCAGATCGATCAGCGCACCCGGAGGTCACATCCGTATTGTTTAATCAGACTCAGGATGGACCCATGTATCCAAACAAATTCGAGAGGCCCTTCGCCCTTGTGGCGCTGGTTGTTCTCGGTCTTTTCGTCATCGTGGCGGGATCGAGGATTGTCAGAGCGTTGGGCACTTCAGCCGCACCTTCTTCGGTAGAGATGCAGGAGGACGGTGTGAAGCCGATACCCGGCTATGTTCGCACAGGACTTGACTGGCTGGCCGCAGCACAATTTCAGAACGGCGGCTGGGGGGCGGGTAGCCACTCGGCCCAGAATGTTCGAGACCCGCACGCGGTGCAAGTCGATCCTGCCACGACGGCATTCGCCACGATGGCCCTGATGCGTTCAGGCAGCACGTTGTACTCAGGCGCGTATCAGAAAAACATCCGGTTGGCGCTGAACAACTTGCTCGAGATCGTGGAGGCAAGCCCTCAGAACAGCGGACAGATTACCAGTATTTCCGGAACGCAGCCGCAGGTGAAACTGGGCCACAATATTGACGTGTCGATGACGGCTCAGCTGTTCGCACGGGTGTTGCCGACATTGAAGCGAACGGATCGGCTAAAGGCTCGCGTGGAGAAAGGCCTGGACAAGTGCCTCCGAAAACTGGAGATGGCTCAACAGGCCGATGGCAGCTGGAATGAGGCGGGCTGGGCGCCGGTGTTGCAGTCGGCCGTGGCGAATGGCGCGCTGGAGATGGCGGCTTCCGCCGGGCGTGAGGTCAACCAGGAGGCGCTGGACCGGTCCCGGAAATATCAAAAGAACAATGTTGACAGTGAATCCGGTGACGTGAAGACCGATGCGGCGGCGGGTATCTCGTTGTACTCTATAGCGAGCAGTCAGCGGGCGTCGGCTCCGGCGGCACGGGATGCGATGGAGCGAATCAAGGAAGCCAAGAAGCGGGGCGAGCTCGAGGAGGATGCGGATGTGACCGTCGACAATCTGCGGAAGGCAGGATTCGGCGAGCAACGAGCGGAAGAGCTTTTCGACTCCTATCGTCAGAATGAGGCGACGAAAAAGCTGCTGAGCGATGAGCGTGTTCTGTCCGGCTTCGGCAACAACGGAGGCGAGGAATTCCTGAGCTATATGATGGCCAGCGAATCACTGGTCGTTACGGGAGACAACGAGTGGGACAAATGGCACACTCGCATGAATCAGCTCTTCGCACGCGTCCAGAATCAGGACGGCAGCTGGAGCGGTCATCATTGCATCACGAGCCCGGTATTTTGCACCGCGGCGGTGATCCTGACGATGACGGCGGATCGAGATGCCGACTTTCTCCGCAACAAGAAGAAGAAGGGCTAATCTGATGGCCGGTCTACTAATGAAGGCCCGCCTGCTTGCGGTCGTGCTCGGCGTGGGCACGGTCGTGGGCGCGGCGAGTCTCGCTGGATGCGGTTCCGCCGACGTCGACGAGCGGGGGCAACTACTCCGCACCACAGCGGAGTATCTGTGGGCTCAGCAGGGTGAGGACGGTGGTTGGCACAGCGAAACCCACGGCCTGCTCCGCGGCGGCGAGACATGGACGCCTTTCGTCGCTCACTATCTGTTTCAGGTACCAGACTCGATTTTCGCTGCTCCTACAGGTGGGCGGGAGCACGCGCTGCAATTCATTCGGGAGCACACGACCGATGCCGGAATTCTGGGAATCAGCGACCCTACGGTTCTTGAGTACCCGAACTATGCCACGTCCTATGCACTCCGCGTCCTGAAGCGATGGGGAGCACCGCCTGACAGCACGCTGATCCGGAAGATGGCTCAGTACCTGCATGGACAACAGTATGACGAACTGAGGGGCATCGGAGCGGAGCACCCGGCGTACGGAGCCTGGGGCTTCGGGGAGACATCTCTTCCGGTCGGCCAGGTGGGGCACATCGACCTGTCTCACACGCGACGAGTCATCGAGGCGCTCGAATCAACAGGAGCACGAGGGGAGCACGAGATGAAAGTGCAGAGATTCCTCGCCATGCTCCAGAAGCATCCGTCCGACACGCGACCGCAACCCGGTGCCAATCACGATGACCGGCGCCCTCCCTACGACGGCGGATTCTACGCCTCGACCGTCACCGTGGGACTAAACAAGGGCGGCGCAGTGACCGATAGCCTTGGCCTGTCTTACTACCCGAGTTACTCGACCACCACCTGTGACGGAGTCCTGACACTTCTCGCTGCGGGCGTGCAGACAGACGACGAGCGTGTCACGAGCGCAGCCGAATGGCTGTCGATGCATACCGACCTTACGGTCGTACAGGGCATTCCAGAGAATCCATCGCAATGGCAGCACGTGATGTTCTATTACCACTTGCTCGTCCGCAGCGAAGCGAACACGGCGCTCGGCATCGGTGGCACATGGCCCGACGACATGGTGACTATGCTAACAGAGCGGCAACGCGCCGACGGTTCTTTCAGCAATCCGGACGGAGCGCCGAACAAGGAAGACGACCCGATACTGGCAACCACGATGGTCGTCGGCACACTGCTTAACGCGCACTGACACCGGCCGGTCGCCGGGGACTCTGACTCTGCCACTTCGACGAGCGCCTCATCGAGCTTGCCGCAACGGTCATCCGATCAGGGAACGACAATACGGTTTGCGGCGAGCGGCACTCAGGGCAAGACGCTTATCTGAATCATGTGAATGTTCGGTCCTTGCACCTCGACCGTAAAACGGACCGAGTCTCCGGCCGCGACACCCGTTGCCACCGACGTATCCCTCAGGGCGAAAGGCATCTTCATGGCGGACATGAACCCGGGCATATCTTCGTGATCGACCACGACGTACTTGCGATTCGGCAGCACGGACATGACGAGCCCTAGACCTTCGAACGTTGCCACTTCAACGGTGGCGGTCGAGGTGGAATCGGCCGAAGCGGCGGATGAGTCTTTGTCGGACGTGCAGCCGGCTGTAAGTCCGGCAATGATCAGAAGCGAGCAGAAAAGCAGACGCATGGGTACGGATTGGCTTGTTCTTGTGTCGGCGGCATTGAACGCCCGACTCACATTATTGTTAGCCACTCGTCACGATCGCGAATCTCGACGTTCGAGCGCCGGGCAGCCTAGTAGTCTTCGCCCGGGTTGACGAAGCGGTTCGTTTCCCAGTCGTACTGGCGGTCGTGTAGTTCGCGGTAGCGGCCACCTACGAGCATGAGCTCCTCGTGCGTACCGCGCTCGACGATAGTGCCGTCTTCGAGCACCAGTATCTGGTCGGCACTGCGAATGGTGGACAGCCGGTGCGCGATCACGAACGTCGTGCGCCCCTCGCGCAGACGCTGCAATCCTTCCTGGATGAGCGCCTCGCTCTCGGTGTCGAGGCTCGACGTGGCCTCATCGAGAATGAGAATCTGCGGATCCGCCAGGATCGCGCGCGCAATGGCGACGCGTTGGCGTTGTCCGCCCGAGAGCTTCACGCCGCGCTCACCGACGATCGTGTCATATCCGTCGGGGAAGGTCGATACGAACTCCTCGCAGTGAGCGATACGACCAACCAGCTCTACCTCCTCGCGTGTGGCGTCGGGCCTTGGAAATCGAATGTTGTCGGCGACCGATCCGTCGAAAAGGAAGTTGTCCTGCATGACGACGCCCAGCATCTTGCGGTACTCGCCGACGCGGATGTTATCAAGGTCGCGGCCGTCAAGGAGTATTTGCCCCTCCTGCGGCTGATTAAAAGCCATCACCAGACTAACGAGGGTGCTCTTGCCCGAGCCGCTGGAGCCCACGAGCGCAGTGGCCGTGCCCGCAGGAGCATCGAACGAAACCCCTTTCAGAACGGGTTGGCCTTCTTCATAAGCGAACGTGACGTCCTGGAACGAGACCGTCGCTCCTACGTCGCCAAGCACTTCGCGTCGTTCGTCCTGGGCGTCTTCCGTTTCCATGGCGAAGACCTCGCGGATCCTGTCCAATCCGGCAAACGCCTCCGAGATCTGGGTCCCGATCGACGCCATCTGGATGATCGGAGCGGCCATCAGCCCGGTGAAGAAGATGTACATGATGAAGTCACCGAGCGTCATGGTCTCGGCCAGAATCGCCCGCCCGCCGCTGACAATCATGATGACGCCAACCACACCGATGACAACTGAGCCAAACGCCGTGACCGCCGAAACGCCCGTAATCGACTGCGCGATGTTTCTGAACAATCGTTCTATACCTTCTGAAAACGCCGACTGCTCCCGGCCTTCCGCCGCGTAGGCCTTCACGATTCGAATGCCTCCGAGCGTTTCGTTCAGCCGGGCCGTGACATCTGCGTTGATCTCGCGGCGCGCTCGGAAGATGGGCCGCAGCCGATTAAAAGCGATCGCCATCACGGCGCCAAAGGCGGCGAGGACGATCAGAATGATCGATGTCAGCTGCCAGTTCAGCCAGAAGAGCACAACAAGCGCCAGAATGGCCGTGAACACTCCACCAACGAGCTGGATTATGCCTGTACCGACGAGATTCCGGATCCCTTCCGGGTCCGTCATGATCCGTGAAATCAGCTCGCCCGACTTCGAGTTGTCGAAGAATCGGATCGGCAGCCGCGTGATCTGATCCTGCAACTGCCGCCGCATGTTCATGATGACGCGCTGCGCGGCCACGCTGATGAGCTGCGATAGCGAAAACGTCGTCCCCGCCTGTACAACGGTGGCCGCACCCACGGCGAGCGCCAGCGGAACCAGCATATCCACGTTCGATTTGGCCAGTACCTCGTCGATGAGGTATTTCGAACTGGCAGGCAGCACGAGGCCCGCCAGGCGATTGACGACCATAAGGATCAATCCGATGCCGAGCCGACCGCGCTGCGCCCACATGAGCTCGCGTGCCTCGCGTGCGACGACGGACCATTTGAGCGTGTTCTTCTTCTTCTCGGGTTTCATAGGATGTGGATTCGATGATCGGACGCATTCGACGCGCTCGGAAGTTCAAGGGTCCGCAAACCGCTACGGAATGTTCCGGGATTCCATACTTTTGGTCGATCACAACCCTCGAGCCACGAAAATGAACAACACCAAAGGACAGGACAAGTCGACCATGCTGGCGATCGTCCGCGTGGCGATGCTCGGCGGCATCGTAATTCTCGGCGCGGTCGCAATCTTCCTCACGAAGAGCGGTCAGGTTCAGCCGATGGCCGATGAGATCCTCGCTCCGCTGCGGATCGCGTTCGTCGCCATCCTTGGCATCGTCGTTGTCACGATGTTCTTCTTTCGGAAGAAACGAAGGGCCCTGACCACGGAAGACGATCCGACGACCGTGAACATCATTGGCTGGGCGCTCGGCGAGGCTATGGCGATGTTCGGAGCAGTAATCCTGTTCCTGAGTGGAGACCTGTCGTACTTCTTCGCCGGCGTTGTGATAATGCTCGTGGCGTTCGTGTTCTTCCCGATCCCGCAGGAGTAATCCTCCAGGGGGGCCTACAGCCGGTCAAGCAGCGCATTGACCTGGCGCTTGCTGCTCCGAACGAAATGATGATCCCGGCCGGTCTTGGCCATCAGTATCATACCCTGCGCGATCGTGACGAGGAAGCGTGCGATCTCGGCAACAGGCGTATCGTCTCTGATGGATCCCCTTTCTCGGGCGGTCTCAAGCGCGCGCTCGAAATTCCGGTCTAGCTCCGCATACATGCTGTTGAGCGGCTCGAGAGCGATCTCGTCTTTGCGCGCTAGCTCAACGCCGGTATTCTGGCCGAAACACCCTCGATGCCCGAGCGGTGACGTAACCGTTGTTTCCAGTGCCTCGAAATACCTGCGAATGGTCGCCACACCACCGGATGACTTCTCGGACAGATGCACAATCTGTGGAAGCACGTGCCGGAAATAGTAGTCCAGTGCTTGCAGGAAGAGACCGCGTTTGTCGCCGAAGGCCTGGTACATGCTGAACCGGTTGATGCCGGTCGCCTCGACGAGATCCTGCACGGACGTTGCCTCGTAGCCCTTCTCCCAGAAGACATGCATGGCCTTCTCGACCACCACTTCGGGATCATACTTTCTCGGTCGGGGCATGGGGTACTGTGCGCGAGGATTGACGGCGGCAAGCTACGAAGAAATCCGGCCTCATGGCCAGTATCGCGCGCTCGACGCGAGTCTGCGGCGGTGTGGCGAAACCACCTTGCGTCTGTATGGCTGCTTCGGCATCTTGAGTCCGACGACACCTCATTAATCGCCCGGCCTCGACAATGTCAGAGTTTTCAGGATTCCCAAAATCTGCCTTCAAGTTTTTCACGGACCTGAAGCAGAACAACAATCGCGACTGGTTCACCGCCAACAAGTCGGTTTACGTTGAATCGGTTCTCGAGCCGGCGAAGCTGTTCATTCAGGCCCTGGGTGAACGGCTCACCGGCATCCACCCGCACATCCATTTCGACACGGCCACGAATGGCAGTGGATCGATGTTCAGGATCTATCGCGACGTCCGCTTCGGTAAAGACAAGTCCCCCTACAAGACTCACCTGGGTATGGTTTTCTGGTTGGACGGCAACCGGAAGAAGACGGAGTCGCCGGGGTACTACTTCGGGATGAGTGACGGGCCGCCGCAGATTCATGGCGGGCACCATCAATTTGGCAAGGAACACCTCAAGGCCTATCGGGAATACGTATCCGATCCGGCACACGGTGACGAATTGCGCGAGATACTCGCGAGGATCGAGGAGGAAGGATTTGAGACCGGGGTACAGCATTACAAGCAGGTGCCGCGCGGCTACGCGAAAGATCACGCGAACGCGGACTTGCTGCGGTACAACGGAGTAGTGGCAACCTCAAAGAAGATCCCCGTCAAGGTGGCGCGCTCTGCGCAACTCGTGGAGACGTGCTTCGACAGGTGCCTTACGATGGCACCGCTACTGTTCTGGCTGCGGGATATGGAAGCAAAGCAATAATCGGCCGGGAGCACGGCCGGGTGCTCCGGCAAGAAATCGGAGCATGCTCCCGATTATCCCTCCAAAGGCCTCAGGCGGGATATTTGCCGGTGATGTAGTCCGTCAGATAGTGAACACGCGCCTGAGCGTTCTCGGAGATTGTTTTGACGAGATCCCCGATAGATACCAATCCGGCCAGCTTTCCTCCCTCCATCACGGGCAGGTGACGAATCTTTTTCTCCGTCATAATCGCCAGACACTCTTCGACGGTGTACTTCGGGTCGACGCAGACGAGGTTTTCGGTCATGACATCGCCGACGGGGCACGTCTTCGAGGTCCGGCCGCGCAGCACGACCCGGCGAAGGTAGTCGCGTTCCGTAAAGATGCCGGCAACGTCTGCATCCTTCAATACGATGATGGATCCGACCCGATTCGATTCCATCTGCTCGATAGCCTCGTATACGGTAGCTGTCCGTTGAATGGTGAGGACATCGTTTCCCTTGGCTGACAGGATATGGCCGATCGTAGTTTTCATGGTAGGTGGAGCGCCAGTGTTGTGGAGTCGAACCTTGCTTGAATAGAAAAGCCCGGGCAGATTGTCAACTATGCCCGATACAGATCGGGGTGCTTAACTTTAGATTCGCCCGCATGCGAACGATTTAATGGATTCAGTCCTCCGACGAATTTGGGGCATCTGTGACAGGGCGTTGCCCGCCAGTCGGGCACTGATTATATAACAATTCTCTCTCTAACCATTCCGCTCTCAAGGGTTTTCCGATTTGACAGTTCAGGTAGTCGATCCGGTGGAAAAAAGTAAGGTGCCCTTTCTGAGGGGCATCCTCACGAGGTCACTGGTCAAGGCAGGCCTCTCCTTCGACGCGGCGTACGAGATTGCAGATCGAATCCGCGACGAGATCGGGTCGGACAAGGAGATCACGACCGACGACCTGAAGACGCTCGTCAAGAAACAGCTGAAGAACGCGGGAGAGAAGGAGGTGATGAGGCGCTACATCGCCGGCGCAACGGGTTACATTCCAGTACGGATCATTGACCGCGATGGCATACCGCGCCCGTTCTCGAAAGGCCTTCTGGCGAACTCACTCGAAATCTGCTCACTGCCGAACGAGCGCATGTTCGCGATTACGCGCGGTATCGAGCGATACCTTCTCGAGACCGGCGTAAAGGAGATCAAGTCGCTCGAGCTGGCGAGCATCACATACAAGTATCTGGTCGATGAGGAATCGGCCGAGATGGCTCGTCGCTACCTGACGTGGAGACAGTACCTTCGCTCGGAACGCCCATTGTTGATATTGATCGGAGGGACGACGGGATGTGGCAAGAGTACGATCAGTTCCGAGATTGCCCACAGGCTCAACATCGTCAGAACCCAGTCGACGGACATGCTGCGTGAGGTCATGCGCCTCATGATTCCGGAGCGCCTTCTCCCTACGCTTCACACGTCGTCGTTTAATTCCTGGGAAGCCATTCCCTCCTGGAAAGGTCAGCCCACACGGCTCGACACACATTTCGAACAGGGGTATCTCGCGCAGGCCGGGCACGTCGGAATCGGGATAGAGGGCGTACTACAGCGAGCGGATCGTGAGCGCGTATCGCTGATCGTGGAGGGCGTTCACATCCACCCTCGATTGCAGCGCTCGCTCGTAGATACGGTTGACGCGATTGTAGTACCAATCGTGCTGGCCGTGGTGAAGAAGAAGAGGCTGCGCGAGCAACTTCAGGGTCGGGGCAAGCGAGCCGTATCGAGGCGGGCGGAACGATATCTGGAGCATTTCGATGCCATCTGGCGACTGCAGGACTTCATGCTTGCTGAGGCGGATCGGTATGACATTCCGGTTGTGCCGAACGACGAGCAGGAAGAGACGATCAAGCTGGTGATGGATGAGATTTCCGATGCCCTTACGGAGGAGTACTCGGGTGATGAGGGATGGCTTGTCGAGTCGAAGGATGCTAGCGCCGGGTGACCATATATGAATTCAACATCGCCGTCCGCCTTGAAAGGGCTGATGATCATTCTGGATGGGCTGGGTGATCGCCCGGTAGAGCAATTTGGAGGCCAGACGCCCCTTGAGGCCGCTGCGACGCCGAATCTCGACGATATGGTCGAGCGCGGAATGTCCGGTATGGTCCGACCGATTCGACCCTGGGTGCCGGTAGGCACACAGGTAGGTACCGCTCTCCTCATGGGGCTGGCTGCAGCCGACATACCGCTTCTGAACCGCGGGCCCGTCGAAGCCGCGGGAGCCGGCCTAAAGCTGCGGGATGGTGACATCGCACTGAGGTGCAATTTCGCCACACTCCGCGAGAATGGAGTGGCCCTTGAAATCGACGATCGCCGAGCCGGGCGAATCGATTCCGGGACTTCAGAACTCGCAGCAGCAGTCGACGGCATGGAGTTGTTCGGAGGTGTCGTAGCAGGATTTCGAGCGTCGACCCAGCATCGAGCCGTGCTTCGCCTCTCGGGCACGGGGCTGTCGGCCGACATCACCGATACAGATCCCGGCTCAGGAAACGAGGCGTGGGGCATCCAGCCGTGTCGGCCGCTGGATCCGGGCGACACGGTCGCGCAGCGAACAGCCGCACTCGTAAACGAGTTCGTTCAGAGGGCCCACGAAGTGCTCGATGCACATCCCGTCAACGACGCGCGGCGGTCGCGGGGGCAGCTTCCCGCCAACGGGTTGTTGACGCGCGGTGCGGGCGTAGTCATGACTCCGCGGAACTTCGTTAACCAGCTTGGTCTCTCGGCGACTCTGATAACGGGCGAGGGAACGGTCGACGGACTTGGAAGACTCTTCGGCTTCTCGGTGATCAACAAACCCGAGTTCACGGGCGCGCAGGTAACCGACATCGAAGCGAAGATAGAAGCCGCGCGAGCAGCGTTGAAAGATTCCGACCTGGTATTCGTTCACTTCAAGGGAACGGATGTTGCCGCGCACGATCTGAACCCAGCCGCGAAACGTGACTTCATCGAGAAGGTCGATGCATTCATGCCGACCCTGGTAAACGATGACGTTGTTGTTGCCGTTACGGGAGATCACACGACGGATTCGACAACCGGCCGGCATACCGGCGACGCCGTGCCCGGTGTGATTCTCGCGCGCGGCTCTCGTCTCGATGAGGTACCGCGATTCGCCGAGAGCACGTGTGGGGCCGGAGCGCTCGGCAGCGTCACGTCTACGTCCTTCCTGATGGCAATGCTGGACCACATGCACGTCCTTCACAACTATCGGGGCTACGAGGACGAGTTCATTCAGTGAGAGGTGGGTCACCTGACGAAGTCTGGACGGTGTCCGAAGGTTCGTCGGTGGACGTCGTGTCGATCGCGCGCGCGAGTGTGAGAATGAGGAGCGGGATGAGGAAGAATACGGTGACGATGTAGGCGACCGCGTACATCCGGTTTCGTGCAGCCAGGCGCCCCAGTCCGTTGGCGAGTCGCAACGGTATGTCCCTCAATGACTTCACCGGCAAGAAGATCGCCGCACCGAATATGTTGAAGCACATATGGGCAAACGCGACTTCCAGTGCAGCGAGGCCCGATAGGCTCCCGGTGCTGGCCAGAGCCAGTGCCGCGAGCAGCGCGGTGATCGTAGTCCCGATGTTGGCGCCTATGACGAGCGGGAATATCTGCTCGACGGTCACCACGCCTGCCGCCACCAGAGGAACAATGGTAGATGTGGTGATGGATGAAGACTGCACCATTATCGTCAGCACAATCCCGACGAGAAGCGCCCGGGGCGCATCAGCGAAAAGGTACGCGTGAATGGTTCGCTCCGAAGTGCCCATCGACATCGATCGCAGAATCACAACCATGTATCGTATCGCCACGAACAGCACGATCCCGCCGACCGCAAGTACGAACCACCCGTTGGAGCCCAGGAAACCAATCACTTTGCCGGCGACCGGTGAGATGATGGCATGGACCGGGCTAAGGAGTCTGGCACCCCCCACGTCCGACAGACCGCTTGCCAGCAATTTCGCCGGATAGCTAATGACTCCGAACGCGAGCTCCAATGGCAGGAGCACGATCACGGATAGCAGATTGAACATATCGTGGACGGTTGCCCCGGCCGTCGCCAGTTGGAACTCGTCACGACGGGTGACGTGTCCCAGCGCAACGAACGTATTCGTCACGCTCGTCCCCATGTTCGCGCCCATGACGATCGGGATGGCGCCCGAAACCGTGAGCCCGCCGCCGGCTACGATAGAGACAACAAGAGAAGTGACGGCGGACGAACTCTGCACCAGCGACGTGGCAAGAATGCCGACGAAGAGGCCCACGAACGGATTCGAGGTGGTCTGAATCAGTGTCTGCGCCACTCCGCGCCCCAGGAGTTTGAACGACGCTCCCAGGAGTTCGAGACCAAGGAAGAAGACCGCCAGCACCAGAGCAAGGCTCAGAAAGCGAAGCAGACGGCCAAAGAATACCTTGCGTGGGTTGATGGGCAGGGCCTGCAGCTGATGCAGCGATGTCACCCGTAGCGCCCTTCGATGTAGTCCGCCGTTTCCCTGTGGGCCGGGGTGACGAACATGTCCTCCGTACGCGTATGCTCCACAAGCTTGCCCATCAACATGAACGCGCACTCATCACTCGCACGTCGGGCCTGAGCCATGTTGTGTGTGACGATGAGGATCGTAAACTCTCCCCGGAGCTCCCAGATCAATTCTTCGACGGCCTCGGTTGCCTTGGGGTCAAGCGCCGAGCACGGCTCGTCCATCAGAAGGATGCCCGGTTTAACCGGAAGAAGTCTCGCTATGCACAGCTTCTGCTGCTCTTCCAGTGACAACTTCGTGGCTCGCTGGTCGAGCCGGTCCTTCACCGTGTCCCACAGCAGCACTTCCTGAAGCGATGACTCAACGATCTCATCCTGTTCGGATTTGCTCAGCCGATCCTTCCTGGAACGGTGGATGCCTGTGCTGAACAGGATGTTGTCTCTAATCGAAAGCGGAAAAGGATTGGGGCGCTGAAAGACCATGCCGATCTGCTTGCGCAATTGCGACAGTTCGACATCTTCGTCGTAGATATTCTCGCCCTGTACCTCCACGGTGCCCTCGGTTCTCACGTAACCCAGCCGCTCATTAATGCGATTCACACATCGCAACAGGGTGGATTTTCCACACCCGGACGGACCGATCAACGAAGTGACAAGGCCTCGTTTGACCTCAAAATCGACATCGAACAGGGCCTGAAAATCCCCGTACCAGAGATTCAGATTCTGAGTCCGAATCGCGAGCTCGACAGCGGTCTGTTTTGTTGCAGAGTTGATCGCCATATTGTCACCGCTCAGCCGAACCGGCCCTGTATATAGTCGGTCGTCCGCTGATCTTTTACCTCTCCGCTGAACAGCGCCTCGGTCTCGCCGATCTCTACGCACTGGCCGTTCAGAAAGAACGCCGTCCGGTCCGCAAGCCGCCGGGCCTGCTGAACGAGGTTCGTCACGAGAATGATGGTCACTTTCTCGCGAAGCCCTTTGAGCACGTCCTCGATTCGCATCGTCGTAACGGGATCGACAGCGATTGAAAACTCATCGAGCATCAAGAGGTCGGGATCCTGCGAAAGGGCTCGCGCGATCGTCAGTCGCTGCTGCTGGCCGCCCGAGAGGAGACTGCCGAGGGAGTCGAGGCGATCCTTCACTTCATCCCACAGGGCGGCGCGACGAAGACAGCGCTCCACGATGACATCGAGGTCAGCCTTCTGCTTTGTGCCGGACAGACGAGGAGAGAGGGCGACGTTGTCGTAAATGCTGAGCGGGAGCCCGACCGGAAGAGGAAATACTACACCAACTCTCCGCCTGAGTGCGTATACGTTTCGCCACTCGTTGACATTCTTTCCAAGAAAGCGGATATCGCCCTCGACCTTCATGGACGAGTTGAACATGTCCATGCGATTGATGGCCTTCAGAAATGTCGTCTTGCCACCGTTCGCAGGCCCGATGATGCCGAAGATCTCGTGCTGTGGAACGTCGAGGGTGACGCCTGACAGAGCCACCTGGTTACCGTAGCGTACGGAAAGATCACGCACCTCTAGCACGTTCCGGCTGTCGACCGTGGCTTCGGGTTGGGCTATGGCGGTATCCGTCACCATTTCTTCCGACCCCGGAGATACACACGGAAACCGATCGAAACCGCGTTCATCAGAAGCACGATCGTGATCAGCAGCAACGCCACGCCAAAGGGCAGCTGCTCGGGAACGCCCGGGACCTGGGTGGAGACAACAAACAGGTGCAGCGACAGGGCCATCGTCTGATCGAAGACGCTTTCAGGCAGGAACGGAAGAAAGAAGGCGGCGCCCGTAAACATGATCGGTGCGGTTTCTCCGGCCGCTCTCGAAACTTCAAGAATGATACCGGTCAGAATGCCGCTGATCGCGTTCGGCAACACCACTTTCCGGATGGTCTGCCATCGTGTTGCGCCCATGCTCCAACATGCCTCTCGAAACGCCTGCGGTACCGCCTGCAAGGATTCCTTCGTCGCTACAATGACGACCGGCAGGGTCATGATCGCGAGCGTGAGGCTCGCGGACAGGATGCTCGTTCCGAATCCGAAGAACACCACGAAAGCCCCGACGCCGAATAGTGCGTAGACGATGGAGGGCACGCCGGCCAGATTGATGATGGCCAGGTTAATAATGCGTGTGAGCCAGTTGTCACCGGCATACTCGCTCAGGTAGATGGCCGCCGCAACGCCCAGAGGTACCGATGCGATCAGGGCGACCACCACAAGGAATATGGTACCGAGCAGAGCAGGGAAAACGCCGCCGGCCGTCATCCCGCTCTTGGGAAACTCGGTCAGGAACGCCCACGTGAGGACGGGCCCACCTTCAACAATCAACAGAATCAGGATGATGACTACCGGCAGGATGAGCAAGATGGTCATCACCAGGAATAACGTCCTGAAGAGTCCTTGAACCCGGTGGTTCCTCTGGCTTAATTCGGTGGCGGCGAATCGCGAACTCATTGCTTCCTGACACCCCGCACGACCAGATCTGCGGTCAGATTGATGATGAATGTGATCAGGAACAGGAATATCCCGAGCGTAAAGAGCGCGCCGTAGTGCTCGGAGCCCACAGCGGTTTCGCCAAGTTCGGCAGCGATCGTTGCGGTCAGGGCCCTGACGGAGTCAAAGACACTGGACGGGATGTTGATGGCGTGACCACTCGCCATCAGCACGGCCATGGTTTCACCGAAGCCGCGCCCGACGCCCAGAAGAACGGCCGAAACGAGTCCCGACTTCGCGGCCGGTAGCACAACCTTGAAGATCACTTGCCAGCGAGTGGCGCCCATGGCTTCAGCTGCCTGACGGAAATCGTCCGGGACCGCCTTCAGTGCATCCTCGGCGATCGTTGTCATGATTGGCGCCGCCATCAGTCCGAGTATGACGCCGGCATTCAGCACATTCAGTCCGACGGCCACGTCGAAGAGGTCGATGATCAGCTTGTTCATTATGCTGAGGCCGATGAAACCCCAGACCACCGACGGAATCGCGGCCAGGAGCTCGACGAATATCTTCAGGCTCTCACGAACCCGTCCGGTCGCAAACTCTCCGATATAAATCGCCGCGCCCAGAGAGAAAGGAATGGCTACAAGCATCGCCGTACCCGTCACGCTTGCTGTTCCGACGATGAGTGCGAGTGCGCCGTAGGTGGGGTTGTTTTCGGACGTCGGTGTCCAGCGCATCGACGTGAAGAACTCCATGAAGTCGAAGCGCGACGTGATAAAACCGAGGCCCTCTTTCGTGATGAACACGAAGATGCCCACGATGAACACAATCGCCGACACTCCTCCGAGAAAGACGAGCGACTGAACCGCACGGTCCACATACCACGCAATGTTGCGCCGGTCAATCTGGTCAAGACCGATCCGCGACGTCTCCGAATCAGACATGGTGATCGTCCTCGGTCAGACCGCCTCGCATCGTCTCCATCAGGTCGTCCAGCCGGTCGGCAATCTCCCGATACATTTCCCGCAAGCGCTCGGGCCCGGGATGCGCATCACCCTGCGCCGAAGCATCAACGATGGGCCACTCGAAGGCGACGGTGCCCACAGGTACTTCGTTCACAAATGTCGATACGGGTTCGTCGAGACACACAAGAACATCGTAGTCTCTCCAGTTGATGCCGTTCAGATCGAGACGCGTTTCCGGCTGCTTCTCGATGCCGTGACCGGCTTCCTCCATAAATGAAACCAGTGCGTCGTCGATCGGCTTGTTCGCAAGACCCGCGGTGTAATAAATACCTGATTCCGGAAATGCCTTGTTTCCGATTGCAACGGCTATCTGCGCGGCCAAATTGACACCGCTCTCAAGGAAAAGCACTTTGACCGGCCGACGCTTCTTCCGGTCGCCGGTCAACGCGAATACGACCTCTTCACAGAGGTTTTTCGACTGCGCACTGACCCGCTCCAGCATGTAGATCACGATGAGTTTGCTCAGCAGGTCCTTGACCGGCGAGCCGCCCGAACCTCCCGACCGGACCAGGTCCTCGTAGATGGCCTCGAACTCGACGACTACGGCTTTCGCCGACTTCATCGTCGAGCGCGCTGCCTCCTCGTTGCCTTCAGCGAAGGCAGCAATCGCATAGCGGTACATCCGCAGCGAGTCCTTCGCCATGCGCTCAATCTCGCCGCGAATAGGGTCTTCGATGGGATGCTGTATCGTGGCCGCCTCACGCGCAATGTTGGCCGCATAGTCGCCGATGCGCTCCAGTTCCACGTTCATGCGAAGCACCGATGAGATGAATCGCAGATGTCCGGCACTCGGAAGATGGCGGGCCACGAAATAGTGGCACAACCGGTCGACCTCCTCGGCCTGACGATTGATCGGATTGTCCTCGATAATCGTTCGATACGCCAGATCAGTATCAAGCGTCAGAAGTGCCGTGACGGCGTTTTCGAGCCCACGCTCCGCTCCCTTTGCAATCGCGATGACGCCGTTGCGGATATGCTCGATATCCTTCTCCAGGCGCTCTTGAAAATGAGTCATCGTTCCGTTCCAATACCTTGGTGACATGACATGTCAAGGTACTAAGCTCCGGCGGACAAGTCCGGCTGTGCGCCGGAGTATTTCTTTCAGATTACGAGGTCATTCCACAGTCGACGGCTTTGGCCGGCGCATATCCCTTCTCTCTTATGATACACTGCCCTTTGTCGCTCAGAATCCAGTCGAGGTACTCCTTGACCGCACCGGCCGGCTCACCGAGCGTATACATGAAAAGCGGTCTCGCGATCGGATACGATTGATCAACGGCAGTCTCTACGGACGGTGCAACGCAACTCGCGCCGTCCGCAGTCTCGATGCAGGGCATCTTGACCTTCTCCGTTGCATAAGCCAACCCGGAGTATCCGATCGAACAGGCCGTATTCTGCACCAGATCGACGACGTCCTTTGAGCCGTGCAGATCACGTGACCCGAGCTTGAAGTCTCGATTCGAGCCAAGAACAGCGCTGCGGAAGTATGCAAACGTGCCCGAGTTGTTCTGGCGGCTGACACGCACGATCTCCTGGCCCTGGCAGCCGGGCACGGTGATCCC
>JABDKH010000080.1 GCA_013002345.1 Rhodothermales bacterium | reverse complement strand
CCGATTCGTCTGCGTCACGGCGACGTCGCGATCGCGGCCATCACGAGTTGTACCAACACGAGCAACCCGTCGGTGATGATCGGTGCCGGCCTGGTTGCAAAGAAGGCGGTCGAGCGTGGACTGAAAGTCAAGCCATTCGTCAAGACCAGCCTCGCGCCCGGATCGAAGGTTGTAACCGACTACCTGTTTGAGGCAGGTCTCACGCCGTACCTCGATCAGCTTGGTTTCAATCTTGTCGGGTATGGATGTACCACGTGCATCGGCAACTCGGGGCCACTTCCGAAACCGGTGGCCGACGCGGTCAGGGAAGGCGACTTGATCATGGCCGGCGTGCTGTCGGGCAACCGTAACTTCGAGGGCCGTATTCATCCACTTGTCCAGGCGAACTTCCTTGCGTCTCCGCCGCTTGTTGTGGCGTTCGCGCTGGCGGGAACAGTCGATATCGATCTCACCAGTGAGCCGCTCGGCCAGGATTCCTCCGGCAACGATGTGTATCTGAAAGACATCTGGCCGACGGGCAAGGAGATCCACGACTTGATCAATTCCAGTGTGAAGCCGGAGATGTTCGAGAAGGAGTATGGCGGAATCGAGGAATCGAACGAGGACTGGAACAGGATCAAGATTCCGGAGGGATCCATCTACTCGTGGAGCGCCGATTCGACCTACGTGCAGGAGCCTCCGTTCTTCGTGGGCCTGTCGCCCGAGACGCCGAAGATCAAATCCGTAACCGGGGCGCGCGTTCTGGCGAAGGTTGGCGACTCCACCACGACGGATCACATTTCGCCCGCCGGCGCGATCAAGCCCGACGGTCCGGCCGGCGCATACCTGCAGGGGCGAGGCGTCAAGTTTCTGGACTTCAACTCGTTCGGGTCGCGGCGTGGTAACCACGAGGTGATGATGCGTGGCACGTTCGCCAACATCCGCATCAAGAATCAGCTTGTGCCCGGTACCGAGGGCGGCATCACAAAGTATTTTGGCTCGGACGAAGTCATGCCGATCTACGATGCCGCGATGAAGTATCAGGCGGCCGGCACACCGCTGGTCGTGCTGGCCGGGAAGGACTACGGCATGGGATCGAGTCGTGACTGGGCAGCCAAAGGCACGATCCTTCTGGGCGTCAAGGTGGTTATCGCCGACAGCTTTGAACGTATCCACCGATCAAATCTGATCGGGATGGGCGTCCTTCCGCTCCAGTACAAGGATGGAGAAAACGCTGCATCCCTGGGACTCGATGGAACAGAAACGTACGACGTTCCGGTGACGGACGACGTCAAGCCGCGGCAGAACATTAAAGTCTCGGCCCGAAAGAGTGACGGAACCGTCATTGCCTTCGACACGGTCTGCCGTCTCGATACTCCGATCGACGTCGAGTACTACCGCAACGGCGGAATTCTCCATTACGTTCTCCGCGAGTTTCTCGACAGATCGTCCGTCGAAGCCTAACCTGCCGCACAAGCGTTCGGCGAATCCGCGACCAACACCATGAACTCATCCATCTTTGAGTCGCGGCTGTTGCCGCTTCTATTCGCCGGGCTGTTGTCGTCGGCCTGCATGCGGGCGCCCGTGGTCGGACAAGTCGGCCCGTACGACTCGGGAGGGCCGCTGATGGCGGAGCAGGCGGCTTACGATGTCACGTACTATGACCTGGCGCTGGATGTGAATCCTGCAGACAGCACCATCGAGGGCAGTGTCACAGTGCACGCGCGGGCCGGATCCCCGCTCGAGTGGTTCGTGCTCGATCTGGTCCCTGAGTTGGAGGTACGGGCGGTTTCGACCGTCGCGTCCGACATCCCGGACACGCTGCGATTCGAGCGCCGCGAGGGCAAGCTGTGGATTCGACTGCCGCACACGTATCAGCCGGGCGAAATGATTGAGGTGACCGTGGCCTACGGCGGCACGCCGCACGTCGCAGTGCGTGCACCGTGGGATGGCGGGTTCACCTGGGCTCGAACGCCTTCCGAACTGCCGTGGGTCGCTACGTCGTGCCAGGGCGAAGGCGCGGACATATGGTGGCCGGTCAAGGATCATGTCTCGGATGAACCCGACTCCATGGACATCCGGGTGACCGTTCCGGATCCGCTGGTGGTGGCCTCGAACGGTCGTCTCGTGGAAACGTCACCGACCACAGACGGGCGGACGACCTTCCACTGGCACGTTTCCACGCCGATCAACACATACACCGTTGCACTGAACATCGCACCGTACCGCGTCATCAAGGATGAATTCCTGAGCGTGGCGGGCGACACATTCCCCGTGCTGTTCTACGTCCTTCCGGAAGACTACGACAAGGGTCTCGAGTTCATGGATGAGATCAGGGCGCACCTTCGATTCTACGAGGAACGGCTCGGGCCCTACCCGTTCCGCATTGACAAATACGGTGTGGCCCAGACGCCGCACCTGGGGATGGAACACCAGTCGATCATCGCGTACGGAGCGAACTTCAGCAATGTCGCGATGACGCCTCAGATCGATTTCGGCTTCGACAAGCTTCACCATCACGAACTCTCGCACGAGTGGTGGGGCAATCTGGTCACGAACGCGGACTGGAAGGATCTCTGGATTCACGAGGGCTTCGGCACCTACATGCAGGCCCTCTACGCAGAGGAGCTGAACGGCGAGAATGGGTATCTGCATTATCTGTCGTCCATTCGACCGATGATTCGCAATCGGAGTGCCGTGGCGCCCTACGAGTCGGTGACGGTCGACGAGATGGGAGACCGCGACGTCTATTTCAAGGGCGGATGGATCCTTCACACGCTCCGGTACCTTATCGGAGACGACGCCATGAATGTGTCGCTCCGCCGGATGGCCTACCCGACACCGGAGATGGAGGCCGTTACGGACGGACGCCAGTGCCGATTCGCATCAACAGATGATTTTATTCGGATCGTTGAGGAGGTGTCCGGACGCGACCTGGCGTGGTTCTTCGATCTGTACGTTCGACAGCCCGAACTGCCGGAGCTCGTTGTGGAGCGGGATGGGCCGCGGCTGCGTCTCGAGTGGAAGACTCCGAACGATATGCCGTTTCCAATGCCGGTCGAAGTCTCGTTCTCGGGCGACACGATCGCGGTCGATATGACGACAGGGTGGGCTGAGCTGCAGGTACCCGACACGGTGTTTGCCGGGACAGATCCGCGGCTACAGATTCTCAAGAAAGACGTGAGCCCGGACTGAGCTCTACTGTACCTCTTCGAGAAGGATGACGCCTGCGTCATTCGCGTCTACGGCAACCATGCCGTACGACACGAACGCCGCCTTTCCCGTATAGGCATCTCGAAGTATCGTGTTGTCCTCGAACATCTTGGAGACGTTCAGATGCATGCGTCCTTCGCCTCCGATCACGACAACCACCTGATCCCGCGTGCCGGCTTTTCCGTAGGTCCGGCTGAACGTGTATGGATCGGGGGCGAGCGTGCGGTGCAGTCCCATTGCGATCGACGGATGGCGTGACCGGAACCGCCCCAGCCGCTGCCAGTGCGAAAGTAGAGAGCTGTCGATCTCCGCCCAGTTCATGGGTGTTCGTGTACGCTCCGACGTGCCGTTCTCAATCGGACCGGGAGCCCTCCCGGTTTCATCTCCATAGAAGATCTGGATATTCCCCGGCGCGAGCATGAGCGCCGTGGAGGCGTCGCGAAGTCTGTCGCGATCGAAGAGGTGCGTGTCGTGCGACGACAAAAAGCTGACGACATTGAACGTCGGGTCGTTGCCGATGAGCGTCGAGTACGAGGTGTAGATGGAGTCGATTGGCGCGCCTCGCTCAATATCGCGCTGGAAGTCGAAGTTGAATACCGCGTCGAGTCCGTTGTCGAAGTATTCCGTGCGTTCGACACCGTGATCGAAGACTTCTCCAACGATCCAGAAATCCGTCTCGTCGAGAGCTTGTTGGGGTCGAGCGTTCTTCCATTCGCGGAGCGCAGCCGTCGCCTCACTCTTGAGATGCCTGATGGTGATCGAATCCAGATTCTTCGCTGTGTCGAGACGGAAGCCGTCGATGCCCAGGGTCCTCACCCAGCTCGTCAGCCACCCGGTAAGATGCTGCCGTACGGGCCCCGACCTATCAGCGAAATTCGCTTCCACGTTCACCTCGTCGCTGTCGGGTCGCTCGCGGATCCACTTTCGCGCGAGGAATTCCGGTACGAGTACGTTCGCGTCGGACTCTGTTCGGAAGTCCGGCAGACTTGATGTACAGGTTGTCTCGTTGGTGGCGCCGCACCGCGGATAGCCGCTGATGTCGGCGCGCATCCAGTCACCGCTCCACCATGACGACCACGCGGTCGAGTCGCGGTAGTCGATAAAGCGATTGTGGTACGCGGTCCAATCCTCGCCTGGGCCGGGAGTCCAGTCCTCCCATCCCGTTCCGAGGGAGCCAAATCCCTGTTCATGCATGTCTCGCAACGTGTTGTATCCGGCGTGATTCAGCACGACATCCATCAGGATCCGGATTCCGCGTTCATGACATGCCGTTACGAGAGCCTTCAAGTCGGACTCCGTCCCAACGTTGCGATCGATCCGTGTGAAATCCAGCGGCCAGTACCCGTGGTATGCGTAGGCCGGAAAAGCACCGGTTTCGCCGCCCACCCATCCCCGCACCTGTTCGAGCGGGCTCGTGATCCAGATCACGTTGACACCGAGGTCGTTGAAGTACCCTTCAATCACCCTGTCGGTCAGGCCTTTCAGATCGCCGCCGAAGAAGCGCCCGGGCGAATCGGAATGGATGACGTTGCCGGCCGAATCCAGTCCGCGATCATAGGCGTGATCGTTGGCCGTGTCGCCATTCGAAAACCGATCGGTCATCACGAAATAGATGACCGCGTTGTCCCACGAGAAAGGTTGTGCGGGCGCCGATACAGGTAACGCTGTGAAGAGCGTCGCGCCGAGTATCGCGGTTCGGATCCAGAACAATGATCACGCACAATGGATGTTTGAAACGGCTCGATCGAGAACTTCAAACATACCCCGCGGACGTCACATCTTCCACGAGCACACTCATGCGCACCCCGTTGCGGTCACGCCGCTCGCGTCGACATCTTCCCTGGCTCCCTGAAAATGCCCGCTTGGTTTACGTGCCCGACGTAGCGACCCAGGATCCTGACTTCCTCGAACACGTCCGGGTTGATGTAGATGTCGCCGTATTCATCATTGGCCGATTCCAGCCTCAGCCCGTCACGCTCTCGGTGGATGTACTTGAGAGAGGTCTCGCCGTTATACATCACGGCGCCAATGCCGCCGTCTTTGATATCCTCGTCGACCAGGAGGACGTAGTCGCCGTTCTGGATGTCCGCTCCGATCATTGAATCGCCTGACACGCGGATGGCAAAGATGCGGTCGAGGTTGGGGAAGAGGGTCTCAAGCGTGATTTGGCCCAGGTCGGCCTCCACGGCTTCCTGTAGAACGCCCGCGGTGATGACTCCGCGGATCTGTATCGCTCCGGCGAACGGACCGGGATCCCGATCCACGAGTTCGTAGCCAAACTCGTCACGTTTCAGGTATCCCTTCTTGAAGAGAGCCTGCAGGTTCTGTGTGACGCTGTTCGGCGACCGGAAGTCGAAGTGGTCGATGATGTCGCGATACGTCGGCCATTCTCCGTTTCGTTTCAAGAACGATCGGACGTAGCCGAGGAAATCGCGCTGCTTGGGGGTAAGGCTGCGGCGGCTCATGGTCGATGGGCACCTATGTGTATCACATGTAACAAATGTAACACACGTTGCTCGGCGGGTCAAGCGCGGCGTTCAGATCGCTATCTGTCCCATCACGCGTTTGCTCCGGTCCGGATACGCATCTTCGAGATGATATCGCATGAACGTTTCGACAAGCGATTCGAGATCGCGTCGCGTTGGAGCATCAAGCGTCAGGCGCATCGCCGTGTCGAGATCGGAGGCGGCAAGTATCGCAAAGGCGCGCAAGGCCTTACGGGATCCGCGCACAGCGTGGTGCCCCTCGCTTCCGACCGCAATAGTTCCGCGATCGACCGCCAGATATCCTCCGGAGCCTTCGATCGATTCGACGGAGTCGCGGTCGATGAGGGGTGCGAATCCGAGCTCGGTGGCCAGCTTCAGTTCGAAATGCAGCGCCAGATTCTCCGTGTACCGCGTGGCCAGACTCAAGCGCTGCAACGTGTGAAGCGCCAGGTTAAACAGTCCCGGATTTCTTTCCTCCTCCTGCACAACCGCTCCGAGCAGTTCGACGATGCGGAGCCCTGTTGAGATCTTCGAAAGGTCGCGCGCCAGGCTCGGAAATCGCAACAGATGAGACGTCTCTGACAGCGTCTGCAGCGAGCGCCCCGGCTTGACGTAGATGACCGATTCGATATACGACATCGGCATGAGCGCGGAACCGAACCGACTCTTCGTTCGGCGTGCACCCCTCGCGATCACGGAGAGCTTTCCCTTCTCGCGTGTGAACAGCGTGGCGATTCGGCTGGACTCGCCGTATCGCATGCTTCGTAGGACGATGGCTTCGGTTCTTAAGATCACGGCAGGTGTGGCTTGTCGCAGAAGTTACGCTTTTGGCCATTCGGGTGTCAGGTAGTAAACACACCGCACGAACGTGAGTCCGAGGCACATCCCACGCTGGGTATTTCGTCTGCAACACCGGCTCTCGATGACGCACAACGAGTTTGTGGCGATAGTGGTTGCCCTGACCCTGTTGCTGGTCGGCCAGGTCGCCCGGCAGTTCCTGATGGACCGGCCTGTGTTCGACGACGAATACTATCACGAACGGGACAGCCTCTTCTTTGCGTTGTCCAGCGCTACGATAGAGCCCGACACGATCATCATCCCTCGTGCAGACTCGGCTGCGGTGGCAGACTCCACGTACGCGGAGCCGGACTCGACGCACACCGTGGTTGAGTCAGGCGGTGAGTCGCCGCAGGACAATCGGATCGATGTGAACCGTGCATCGCTGGTGGAGCTGACCCGGCTTCCGGGGATCGGACCTCGTCTTGCCGAAAGGATCGTCGAGTATCGCCGTCGGCACGGTCCCTTTCGCAGGGTCAGTGACCTTGAGAACGTCTCCGGGATCGGACCAAAAAAGCTTGAAAGCCTAGCTCCGCTCGTTATCGTGCGCCTCTGAATTCTTGAGGCCGTCCTGGTCCGGGGGGACGTCGGACGACATGTCATCCATCACGCCCGATTGCGTCTTGCGAAGATGCTTCGTCCACTCATCGCCTCGCTTCTGCTCGCTGTTGAGAAACCGCCAGATCGGAACAAGAAGAAGGGCTGCCAGCCCGAAGAAGCCGACGGCTGTTAGAATGATGACAACCGTGTACTTGTCCATGCGATTATTGCGACGATACCTGAAATTAGAGCCTTGAACGATGCTACAACTGAAAATGTCCTCAGTCCGTCGTCCATTATTGGTTAGATTTCGTTTCGCAGGCACACTGCCGTCCAACGTTCGTAACGCGAACGGTTTGCGGCAGTCAAAGTGTTGAGTAGAACCATGACAGCTGAGCAGATGGCTCCCGTTTCGCCGGCACAGACGGCCCGATGGCTGACGACGGTATATCTCGCTCTGGCGCATCGGTCGTCGGAGGAGGTCGGCGACGACTATGAGAGGGCCATTCGCGATCGGGTCATGGAGCGCACCGGAAGTCTGGTGTCGACTGATTTCGTCGATACGCTGATCAGGGAAGTATCCAGCGATCTGGCCAATGGAGAGGGCACCCGAGTGCTCGGAGAAGCAGTCCGCGAACTGGGTGTGCGATTCGAACCGGATTTGCTTCGTCAGTTTTTGCACGATCTGGTCGCGCTGGCTCTTCACGATGACTGGTATCACCACGAAGAGGGACGATTCGTCAGCGCGGTGGCGCGGCGCTGGGATCTGCATCCTGCGGACGGAGAACGGGTCCGTCTCTGGAGTGTCATGGATTCGCACCTGTCCGATGGCGAGTGGACGGCGCTCCACGATCTGGCTATTGTCTACATCGCGCTCGCCCACCAGTCGGATGATGATCTCGACCACAACGAACTGGATGCAATCGGTCGCAAGGTGGCCGAGTGGCTCCCGGCAGCAATTCCCGACGACGTCGGCGCCATCGTGGAGGAGGCTCTTCGGTCGTACGCGGAGGATCGCGAACGTTCTATCATGCGCGATGCTGTTGTAAGGCTCAAGGCCAGCGTTCCCGTGAACCAGCGGGCCGCGATCCTCGCGGACCTGGAGTATATCGCGCGGGCGGACGACGTGGTGCTTGTCGAAGAGAAAGCGATCATCGCCGAACTTGCCAGGGCGTGGGATGTTGAGTTAGCCGGATGAGTCAGTTTGGCCGGTTACCCCGTTCGCGGGGCAGATCCTGGTGTACGAGTGATTCGGAAAGACTTTGATCTTCAGGGCCATCGCGGCGCCCGTGGCCTCGTCCCGGAAAACACGCTTCCCGCTTTCAGGCGTGCCATCGAGCTCGGCGTAAAAACCCTGGAACTGGATGTCGTCATCTCGGCAGATAACCAGGTGGTCGTTTCTCACGAACCGTGGTTCTCGTCGAAGTTCTGTTCGAAGCCGGACGGTTCCCCGGTGACTGACGAAGAAGAACGGTCGCTGAAGATCTATTCGATGACTTACGACGAGATTGCACGGTTCGATTGCGGCTCCCGTCGCCATGTGGATTTTCCTGAGCAGCAATCACAGCCGGCCGTGAAGCCGCTGCTGCGTGACGTGATCGTCATGGCTGAGGAGCTGACGGTTACGCTGGAACGCGAACCGGTTCGATACAACATCGAGACCAAATCACGTCGCGGCTGGGAGGGTGATCTTCATCCGGAACCATCGGTCTTTGCCGGCCTGCTGTACGCGGTCCTCGAGGAGCAGCACGTGCTGGGCCGATCGACCATCCAGTCGTTCGACGGCAGAACGCTGCGTGCGGCCCGACGAATTAACCCGGCATGGAACACATCGCTCCTCGTGAGCAGGTGGTCGGCGAGGTTCATCTCATTGAAGCTGAAGCGCCTGGGCTTTGTCCCGCAAATCTACAGTCCTGACCATCGTTCGCTGTCGACAAGATTGGTACGGAGCGCACATCGACGAGGAATGCTGGTCATACCCTGGACGACCAACACCGACGCGGACATATCCAGGGCCGTCCGGCTGGGCGTCGACGGGATTATCACTGACTATCCGGACCGCGCGAGGCGACTGTTGGAACAATTCTTGGTGCCTGGAGAAGCATGAGGTCCGAAATGCCTCACTAGTGCTGTTTTTCTTGATTTTACGTACCTTTAAG
>JABDKH010000079.1 GCA_013002345.1 Rhodothermales bacterium | reverse complement strand
TCTACGATCTGGCAAGCCTTGTCAGTGTTGAAGGGACGCTGCCCTCTGCGACGCAAGGAGTCCGGATCGACGCGGCCTATCCAAATCCATTTAGCACGACAACGTCCGTCTCCGTAACGATTGCCACCCCGGGCGAACTCCGGGTCGAGGTTTTTGACCTCCTCGGACGGGTCGTAGACTCGGTACACCCGGTTACTCTGACACCAGGGTCACATGTGTTGAACTGGAACCGCGGAGGTCTTCCGAGCGGACTATACATCATGCGAGTCTCCACCGGGGCGGGTGCTACGGCAGAGAGAATGGTTATGGCTCGTTGAGAACGGGGACCGGTGGTGCTGCACGCTCGGCGCCGACGGATATGAGAAGGCGTTCTAAAGCAAAGTCAAGAGGCAGCTGCACTTTGCGATCGACTCCACCTCCGGGCGGAACGTGTACGGGCAACTGGCTCGCACGCCATACTGTCCGGACACCAGCCACCGTCCGCTGACATTTCATAGGCACCGGTCAGATGCGCATACGCAGGCGCTAGTGTCGATACCACGCCGCCTCTTCTGATTTGATTGCATCTAACTGGGTCTACGTCCCGTAAGGGAAGCGATCTTTCTACCGACGGCCGCGCACAACGTGACGACTGGTTAACAACGCTGAAACAGACTCCGTTATGCATCACCACAATCTGGTTCTCGTCCTGGTCATTCTATTTGCGGTCGGGACTGCAGACGTCGCAACCGCACAGGACACCTTCCGGTATCGTGTCGACATCACGAATACCGAAGACGATCTTTTCCACGTAACGCTACTCCCGCCCGCTCTAGGGCCTGCCGACAGCATCTACAGTTTCACGGCGTTCGCCCCGGGTGTTCACCAGGTACTCGACTTCGGGCGCTTCGTGACATCGTTTGTCGCACTCGACGCGGCGGGCACGGAAATCCCCACGTCTCGGAGAGCGACGAACGATTGGTCAATATCAGACCCGACGCGTGTCGCCGCAATCCGCTACGACATGGAAGACACGTTCGATGCAAACGTCGAAGAGCACGTGGTCTATCCCATGAGCGGGACGGGCATCGAGCCCGGGTACGTCGCTATCAACACGCACGGTGTCTTCGGCTACTTTCTTCACCACCGCTCGAACCCAACTTCCCTGGAACTCACGAAGCCAGGGAGCTGGACAGTCGGGACCGCACTCTCAACCGACGCTTCCGGACGATATCTCGCCGACTCGTACTACCACCTCGCGGATTCACCATTCCTCGTCGGAGACCTCAGCACGGCCTCGCGCCAGATTGGCGACATCAGCGTCGAAGTCTACGTCTTCTCGCCCGACACAGCCATCACCGCGGACACAGTTCTTGCCATCGCCGATGATGTGCTACACGCCGCTTATGATTTCGTTGGCTACTCGCCTGTGGAGCGGTACGCCTTCCTCATGTATTTCGCCGACGAAAACGCACGGGAACGCAATCCGTCGTTTATGGCCAGCGGCGCGCTAGAGCACTCCTACAGTTCGACATACGCGTTACCGGCCATGCCTCAGATGCTGCACTTCCTGAAGGATATCGTCGCGCACGAGTTCATGCATATCCTCACGCCTCTGCACCTCCGCAGCGAGATTATCGCGGAGTGGGACTACTCCAAACCCACGGGCGAAGATCAGCATCTCTGGTTGTACGAGGGCGTGACCGAATGGACGGCGCACATGATGCAGCTGCGAGGAGGGATGATTGACGTCAACGAGTTCCTTGAAAGAATGAGCGGAAAGATCCGCGCCAGTGAACGATTCAACAGCGACTGGAGCCTTTCGAGACTCAGTGCCGAATGGTTCACCGATGACGGCCGGGGGAAGTACGGCGACATCTACCAACTGGGACCACTTACGGCGATGTGTCTGGACCTTCGACTTCTCGAACTATCGAACGGGAAACGCGGTCTGCGAGAGGTTTTTGTGGAGATGATGCAGAGGTACGGGAAGGATCGTCCGTTCAGCAACGACCGCTTCTTTGACGAGTTCGTTGCTGCAACGCATCCGGAGATCAAGACATTCATCGATGACCACATCCTGGCACGACGACCGCTCGATTTCTCGCGATACATGAATCTCGTCGGGGTGGATTATCAGAAGGTTCGACCTTCTCCCGATTCGCCACCACAGTTCGGATTGATGTTGCGCGGCATTGAAGGAGGCAGACTTGCCGTGTCCGGCTTCTTGCCCGAGCATGAGCCGTTCGGACTACAGGAAGGCGACGTAATACTGAGTGTGTTCGAGCAAGAACTGACCGTCCATAGTGCTGACAGCGTGATGGCGATCAAGAACAACAAACGGGCCGGTGACGAGTATTCGGTTCGCGTCAGGAGAGGCGAAGACGAGCTCCAGCTTGCGGGTGTGCTGGTGCCAGACTATGATCATCACGTCCTCGAAATGAACGAGGACGCAACGCCAGATCAGAAGCGCATGCGCGCGATCTGGAGTACGAACCGAAACCAGTAGCCGGACGCGCCGCTCGCGTCAGTTCTTGATCACCGAGTACCCGATCGTGTTGAACTTGGTCATTTCCTCGAAGACACTGTTCACGTCTTCAAGCGAAACCTCCGCACTCACGAGCGACGACGGGTTAATCTTGCCCGACTCGACCATTCGAAGCATCTCCGGATAGCATCGGGCCTGCATGCCCATCGAGCCCACGATCGTGATCTCCCTCCCGACGATCATGTCGGCTGGAATCGGCAGAATTCCCTTCTCGGCAGCGCCGGACATCCCAAGGCGAACGAGCCTCCCGCGGGTACGAAGCGACATGATTGCCGGCATCCATGTGGCAGCCGTTCCGAGACATTCCACTGCCACGTGCACGCCCCCCTTTGTGTACTCCTGTATCGCCTGCGGAGTATCCTCACCCGCCGTTACGGCGTGAACAGCGCCCAGTTCGAGCGCCTTGTCAAGCTTCTCCCTCGTACGCGAGACTGCAATCACGTTTGCACCCATGGCGCTGGCGATGTCGACCGCCGCCAGTCCCACTCCACCGCATCCGAACACCGCAACCCATTCACCTGGCTCCACCTGGCCCTGAGCCGTCACTCCCCGAAACGCCGTCATGAAGCGACATCCCAGGCTGGCGCCCTCGACAAACGAAATCGACTCCGGCAATTCGACCAGGTTGACGTCGCCGTTGGCAACCAGAGAGTATTCCCCGAATCCACCGGCGCCCATGAACATCGACATCGCGAGATTCTCGCAAACGTTCTGATAGCCCTCGGCGCACGTTCCACAACTGCCACACGCCTGTCCGAACGGAAACACAACACGATCCCCCTTCTTGAAACGCGTCACGTTCGAGCCGACTTCTTCTACGATACCGGCCGATTCATGACCGAGTACAACAGGTAGAGGTGGCGAAAAACCCATCCAGTCCCAGTGACCCTGCCACAGGTGCCAGTCCGAACGGCAGATCCCGTTGGCCACGACCTTGACCAGAACATTGTCCGGGCCGACTTCCGGATCTGGCCAGTTATCCCAGATCTTGAGTGGTTCCTTGAATGCTTCGACGACAGCGGCACGCATAGTTCGATACCTTCGATTATTCCGGGTGACAGAAGTGCACTTGAGCCGCAGCGGCCCACAATTCTCTGCGACGCACTTGGAGTATCGATATCGATCGGCCGAGTGTCAAGCGAATTCAAAAGGCGGGGCCGAATACTCGTCCGACCCCGCCCATCGATGTTCCAGAGACTATTTGACGAGAAGAACCGTGCTGGAGCGAGTATCGAATTGACCGATTGCACGGATCAAGTAGAGGCCGGTCGTTAATCCCGAGCCATCGATCCGGAACACGCGGGTTGCATTAGCCTCGACCTGACCACTGTAGACGTCGACCACCCGGCGACCGAGCAGGTCGAAGAGTCCGACCTCAACATTCTGCGACTGCTTCACCGACAACGTGAATGACGTGCTCGGATTGAACGGGTTCGGATAGGCCGAACCCAGCACGAACTTCTCCGGATGCTCGACCCCGACCTCGACGCTCTCCGAATATTCGAACGATCCATCCACATCGACAACGCGGAGTCTGAAAGCGTGTTGTCCCGAGGGTAGTGCAGCCACCGAAGCCGCATAGTCACGAAGTGATGATGACTCACCCGCAGCAGGTACGAACGCCGTCTCCCTCCATGCACTCGCAGCTTCCGTCGAAACGTTTCGGTGTTCAATTCCGAAGCCGAGCGCAGACCGCTCGGATGCCGTCTGCCATTTCAGAAGCACGTCGTTTCCATCGACGACTGCGTCAAACGAGGTCAGCTCAACGGGGAGACCGCACGATCCCGAATTCACATACTGTATTTGGCCCATGTCCCAGTCCTGGGCCGAAACAAAGCCGACTCCCGTGTCGAACTGAACGGCGCCGACATTCGCAAAATCGGCGCCCGTCCCCGACGCCACCGAAAAGGAGCTGTAGCATATGGTTTGCACGCCGGTGCCTGATGTCGACACAGGATTCACCAATGATGAGTTCGATGCATCCGTATGCACCACCATTTTGATCTCGAAGTTGCTGCTCCGGTTCGCCGTGATGTTGAACTGAAAAGCGTTCGCTCCGCCTGCCGTAAGGTCGACACCGCCAAGACCGGTCTCCACAAACGTGATGGCATCGTTATTACCATCCCAGTCCACCGAGATGAAGCTGATGTCTCCAGCGTCACGGGTGTATGTATAGGTACCGGCCGCGATCGCGAGGGTCGATGATTGCGTTCCGAGCGGAGAGAGAATCGCGTCTCGATACGTGCCGAGTACGGACGCCCCGCCGTTGACTGTGCCGGCTGGAGCAGCCGATGTAACCAACTGGCCGGTTGTGAACGCGTCTACGGTCTGGCCGGATGCCGGGATTGTTGTAGAGAAGAAGAGCAGTCCAGTGAAGCATACGCTCAACGCAAAACGGTAACCATTACTCATGACACATACCATGGCTTATGGGGATGGTGCGCGAGCCATCAGCCAGATGGTCTGGGTCCTGTCCTGGCAGAGGGAATGCGGTCTCCAGCCATCGCAACCAGGGCGCACTATCCGGTGGCAAACTCGCAGTGGGTAACGTAATGGTACCGATATACCCAGCCGTGGTCAAGTTGCCGGTTGATCAGGTGGGCGTGGAGTGAATGCGGCACAGCATCTTAGCACGGACCGGTCGGCGCCGCGGTTAGAGCCGAAAGCCCTGGGCCGCGACACCTCGATTTGCGCGCAAAACACTCGGCCTGATTCTAATTCTGCAGCATATGAATCGCCTTGTCCGCGTCATCCCTGTTGTCGAAACTGACGAAGGCGATGAATCGCCCACCGATAACGGCGGCCGAGAATCCACGAACATTGATGCCTGCCTTGGCAATCATTTCCGCGACCGCCGCTGCGGCACCGCGGTCATCATCGCCTTCAACGCGAATCGTATCGATGCTGGCCGTGATGTTGAATCCAAGCATGCCGGCGGCCGACACCTCCGAATCTCCGCGAAGGGGTGTTACGAAAACCACACCTTCTCCCGGACGATCCGGCGAACGCCTGCCAATCACGAAATCGAGATTCGCACCCACCTTGCTAAGCGATGTGAGTGCCGCGGAAAGTGCTCCGACGTCGTCGGTGATTCGTGCGGCCCAGACGTCGACATGCTCTACAATAAGATTCATAAATCCGTCCTCGTGTAATAGGCTCAGTCCGTCCTCAGTCAGGGCGTCGGACGGCTTCCTCTGGACTCGTGCAGGGCTGTCCGAGTTGTCCTGGCTTTCGAACGCACGTTCTCTATTCGCTGATGAAAAACAAAGCGGCGAACGTCGATATCTCGTGGCGGTGAGTTGACTACGAGCCGTAAGGGCGTGGCCCATGTGGCTCGCACCAGACATAACCCAGAGCCGGCCCGGCTTCTCAATACAGCCCGCGAAGTCAAAACCACTTGCCCACCCGCGGTCGCGAAGGGTTTCTGCCGTCACACATCCCCGCCAATTCCTCTCAACGATTATCTAAATAGTTCATTACCTGTCGTTGTGCCGCCCTCCCGCTTACCGCGCCGCGACATAATAGACCGGTGTTCAGCATATCTTTCAGTATTGGAACGCGACGAACAGGAGAGGGCGGCATTCTTATTTGTCGTCCAGATGAATCCTCTCGTTTCAACTTCCGAATCGAGCCGGAACTCACACCGAACATTCGGTGAGGTGTGTCTCCTGATAATGCGATTCTCGAGTACGAACCTGTCCGGGCGCCATCTCTAGTCTAACTACTTTCGCCCTGCTGCTTCATTTCACGGAAACGATCACATGTCAGCCATACCGACCAATACTTTCGGACGCACCGACCTCGTCGTGAGCCGCATCGGCTTCGGAGCATGGGCCATCGGCGGACCGGCCATGGCCGGCGACATCGCCATTGGCTGGGGAGATATCGATGATGCCGTTTCCGTTCGAGCAATTGAAACGGCTCTCGACCGGGGAATCGATTTCCTCGACACGGCGGATTTTTATGGCCTCGGCCACTCCGAGGAGTTGATCGGGCAGACCATTGGAAACAGAGCTGGCGTCACGATCGCCACGAAGGTCGGCCATCGATTGAATAGTGACGGCTCGATATCGCTGGATTATTCGAAGAAGCATATCCTGGCTGCATGCGACAAGAGCCTCAGGCGGCTGCGCCGCGACCACATCGACCTGTACCAGTTGCATTCCGCGCGTGTCGCGCACCTGAAGCAGGGCGAATGCATCGAAGCCATGGAGCAACTGGTCGCCGAGGGAAAGATTCGCTACTGGGGCTTGTCGCTGAGTACGTACGATCCGGAGCCCGAGGGCGCCTTTCTCATGGAACGCGGGCTCGGTCACAGTTTCCAACTCGTCCTGAGTGTGATCAATCAGCGGGCCGTCGACTTGATGAGGCGTGCGGCAGCTGCGGGATACGGGATCATTGCCAGGATGCCACTGCAGTTCGGGCTCCTGGCCGGGAGGTTCAACTCCGATTCAAGATTCGGCCCGAATGACCACCGCAGCTTCCGGTTGACGCCGCGTGTATTGGAACAGGCCACCCTCGATCTGGAGCCGTTCTTTGAGCTGGCCAGAGTGCGCGCGGTTTCACCCGCGTCAATCGCGCTGGCTTTCGTGCTTAGTCAGCCGGAGGTGTCTACGGTGATACCAGGAATGCGGAGTCCCGAGCAGGCCGCACAGAACGCTGAGGGCCCGTTTGGGCTCACGGAGTCGGAGAAAGCGACCCTGGGGCAGTTGTACGACGACCGGCTGAAGGACCTGCTGGGCCTGATGGAACGACAGGAAAAGGGCTAGAATAGCACGTTTGAGTGAGGAACAGGCATCTTTAGACGAATTCCGTGGATACGTTCGTTCTACTATCGTGGCGGCGCCTTCATCGGCCGAATGCACCTCATTGACAGTAGAGATGACAAGAACCGAGTACATACAGTGGTCGAAAGCGCTCGTTAAGCAGCTTGACCTGACCCTCACGACGATCGCTGTCGATGGCCGACCCGTGCCCTTCATGACGATCGACGTGCACTACTCGTGGAAGGGGAAGCGACTCACAAAGTCGATTCACTCGGTGTTGAACTAGTCGGTTGGTCGCCCCGCAACGTCATCACGAGCAAAGCGTCGCGCCGTTGTCATCCCCGACCCCCGCCTCCCCTCGCTTCCGCAAGGGCAGAGCGCAGGGGCAAGCCTCGATCGGGTGATCCATGCGAGGTCCGGTCAACCTGCGGCACGAATGGATGGCCGCCTGCGCGGCCATGACCCAGGGGAAGAAGCGGCAGTGACCCGGGATGAGAAAGTGGCACTGACAGTAAGCCCCGAACACGGCAGTTGGTGAAGGCCTAAGACCCGTCACTAGAGCCTCTGCAGGCCGAAAATGGTGTCTCAACGTCTGGCCGAAGGATTTCCACCAAAAAAAGGCCGGATCGAACCTGAATCCGGGAAACCCATCCGTCCAATAACGACCAAGAGTGCCCGGTCACTGCCCGATGGTAGCGGCTCGCGTACACGCAGAATTGCCGGTCTGGCCGGTTGCGTTGCACTTTTGATACCGTTCCTATCTACGCGGGCAGGGACTTGACTCAACAAGTCAAAGGCCTCTGCCATGCGTACTCGAGCGACTCTCGCGACCCTCGCCGCCGCCGCTTTTCTGCTTTCTGGCTCCCTTCTTTCCGGTTGTTCCGACGCGTCTTTGCTCGGAAGCGAGGATAAGGTGGTCGAAGACGGTTCCACTTCCAAGATGCGTCAGGCGCATCTATTCAAATTTCTCTCGCGTGCCAAAGTCCTTGAGCGCTATGACGAGCTGGCTGTCTCCAACGACTTCGTGCTCGGAATGACTAAGGTCCTTGAGCGCTACCGAGTGCTCGAGCGCTACGAGGGCATGGACGGCGTCACCATCAAGCACGATTACACGCGCTCCTTTGACGGGTTCTCGGCTCACGTCGAGGGCGATGTGCCTGCGTTTCTGGATTTCGTCGAAACCGACCCGGACATCGAGTGGATCGAGCCCGACATCCGAATTGGACACCGGGACGCAGACCCGCTCTTGAAGAAAGGAAAGCCGAACCAGCAGCTTCCCTGGGGAGTCTGGTACGTGGGCGGAGGTTGGAGCTGGACCGTCTCGGGCGATGGCACGGGTGAGGTGGATGCCGACATTTACATCCTGGATACGGGCGTGGCACACCGCGACATGAACCTTGTGGAGACGATTGACTTCACTGGTGAGGGAACACAGTCCCGGGACCCCGTTGGCCACGGTACCCACGTTGCGGCGACTGCTGCAGCCGCTGACAACGATTTCGGCGTGGTTGGCGTGGCGCCGGGTGCGAGAATTCACAACCTGCGGGTCCTTGATGCAAGCGGAGAGGCAGAGCTTTCAACGGCTATCGCGGCGATGGAGTACCTGACCGACCTGAAGGCAAACAATCCTGCGATGCCGATGATCGCCAACATCAGCTTCGGAGCGGACATCGGAACGACCGTTTATAATGCCCTCGACCAGGCCGTGGCGTCAGCGATCGCGCAGGGCGTGGTAGTCGTCGTGGCAGCCGGCAACGATGCCATCGATGCATCGACCGTTACACCGGCGCACGTCGCGGAAGCAATTACCGTCGGCGCCTTTGAGAGCAGCCCGGGTTCCTTTGCGTGGTTCTCGAATTTCGGATCGGTCGTGGACATCCTGGCACCGGGTGTGGACATCATGTCGGCGAGCACCGAGTCCGGTAAGTCTGCACCACCAGCCTACATGAGCGGCACCTCGACGGCGGCACCTCACGTGTCCGGCGCGGCAGCCCTGCTGCTGGCTCAGGACCCCACGATGACGCCGGCCCAGGTCCGGGACGCAATCGTGGCCAAGGCCGAGGCACGCAACCTCACCATCTACGGCGCTCCCGCAAGCACGACCAACTTGAGCCTGTGGGTCGCGGAGGATAGCTGGAACAATGGCGGTGGCGGTGGCGACGACACCACCACGGACACGAAACCCAGCAAGGGAAAAGGCGGACGGTCCAAGTGAGCTGAATCCGCGGATGTATGACGGAACGCAAAAGCGTCCTGGGGTCCGTGCCCCAGGACCCTTTTTTTGACAACCCCTCACCAGGCAGGGTTCACCAGCAAATTACTTCGCTCCAGACCTAGCTCAACGTTAAGCCGGCTTCCACGACCAACGTGTGTGCGCGTCCGATATCTCTGGGAGATTTCTGAATTCTACACGTCAGGGGAGATGCGGACCATCTCCCGGTAGCCAGGGCGACGCTACCGCGGCTCCTTCTATTCACACAGTCTGTGGTCAGACAAACTCAGCGCACCGTCTTGCCCAACGCACCTTTGTCTCCGCCGACCCGTACACGGGCTCACTCCATGCATACTCAGAGGCCCTCAGCATGAAGAAGCTTCTCCTGTTCACCGTGATCCTCCTCGCCGTGTTCTTCATGACCGGCTGCGCACCCGGCCCTAACGAGCTTGCCGAGTCGGCAAACGCGATGGGCGAGCTGGCCGGCTTCTGGAAGGGTCTCTGGCACGGGTTTATTTCGCTGTTCACCTTTATCGTCTCACTGATCAATGACAACGTGACCATCTACGAGGTGCACAACGACGGCGCACTGTACAACCTCGGATTCCTTCTCGGCGTGATGGCGTTCTTCGGCGGCAGTGGTGGCGGGGCAAGCAGAAAAAGGAAATAGAGGTTCTTCGCGGCAGATTCGATAACAGTTCAGTCCGCACGTTCGCCGTGCGTCCTCCGTGATTGCTGAATCACTCGGTCAGCACCCTGAGCAATTGGCGCCCGATCACTTGGACTCGCCGTCTTCAGTACGGCCGGGTATTGTGATCCCCATTTTCTTCGCTCGCGTTTGCCACTTTTCGCGTGCGTAGCGCTGCATGTCATCTACCGTGTCGACCTCGTCGATAATCTCCAGTCCGAGGAGGGTCTCCACGGCGTCCTCAAGTGTCACGAGGCCTGAGAGGCCCCCATACTCGTCGACGACGATGGCCACATGCGCTCGATCCTCAATCAGTTGCTCGAACAAATCCTGCAGAGGAATCGAATGTGGTACCGCCGTAATAGGATGCATGAACGAATTCAGAGCGACGTGGCCCTGATCACGCGCAGCGTGAAGCAAGATGTCGTTCTTTAGCACGAAACCCAACACACGATCCTTGTCCTCACCGTACACGGGTATGCGGGAGAATCGGATCTCCCGGTATTCCTCCATGACGTCTGCAACCGTGCTGTCGGCCGGCAAGGCGAACACCACGGTCCGCGGAGTTATGATGTCGCGGGCAGTCAGATCGCCAAACCTCAGCAAGCTCTGTAGAATGTGCGACTCCCGCTCGTGAAGAACTCCTTCTCTGACTCCAACGTCGGCGAGGGCCTGAAACTCCTCCCGGCGTATAATCACCTTCGCACGCCCGCGGGCCAGAATCCACGTCAGTCCCTCCGCCATTTTCACCAGCGGCCACATAAGCCAGATCGTCGGGACCAGAATGCGGACGACGCTTGCGGCCAGCTGCCGCCAGTACAGCGTCCCGAGTGTCTTCGGAATGATCTCGGAAACGACGAGGATCAGGAACGTCAGGATCGCGGACGCAATCCCCACATACGTGTTGCCGAAAACGATCGCCGCCTGTGCACCGGCGCCCGCCGCACCGACAGTATGTGCGATGGTGTTCAGACTCAGGATCGCGGCCAGCGGACGATCGATGTTCCTCTTGAGGTCGGCCAACTTACGCCCGACGACTCCCCGCTCAGCCTGCATCCGGGCCACAAACGAGGGCGTCACGCTCAGCAGCACGGCCTCCATGATCGAGCACAGGAAAGAGACGCCAAGCGCCAAAAGAACGTAGAAAACGAGAAGCGTCATTGGGAGGATCTGATCCGGCCGTCAGGGAAGGTTGTGAGTATGGAGGGCAATGCAGCCTCATCCAACGGAATCAGACGAGACGTGGCAGGCTTAAGGAAAATAACCACAAGCCACCGGATACGCCCCGATGTACGTCGCCCAGCCGCCAGCCCGTCCGACGACGCCGTACAAGTGCAGTATGGCCGCACGTCGGACATCAGCGAACACTCCTTGCAATTCCAAACCGCTTCCTCGTTATTGGGCGCTCCTTTCCATTCAGATCGGCCGCATATAATGAGTACTGCTACGACCGTCCGCGCCATTATCATCCTCATCGCCCTCACCACCTTTGTCGACACGACGCTTGCTCAGACACCGATCACGATCACAAGCAGCTTCTACAGCGCGAAGGCGGGAGAGCGCGAGACCGAGTTGGAGTACGAAGCGGATGATGATGGTGGACTTCCCACAGCGACCGTCCCCTGCGGAACGGCAATGCTGGGCGCCTCGGGAGCCAATCAGACGTGGGACTTCACGACGTGCGTCTTCTCCTCGGGACCTCTCACCACGATAACGGACTACGGCACGAACGTGGCGGGCGACGTACCCATGGGAAACGATCCGGCCTTCGCCACGGGGAATTTCTACGCCCGCGGCTATGACACGACCCCTGCGAGTGAGGCTTCGTCCTGGAGTGTCTTGCGGTTGACGGCCTCATCGGTAACACAGCTTGGAGTGGTCGGAGTCGAGGAGGCTGCGCCCGATTACGACACAACCCTCGCCGTCAACAACCCCGTCTCAACAGCACTCTCCTTGCCCATTACGTACCTGGCTTCGTGGAGCGACACCACCGCGTTTACCATTGGCAGCACAACCTTCGCGATCGCGGAGGATAATCTCGTCGACGGATGGGGCACGCTTGTGACACCTGCAGGCAGCATCGATGCCCTGCGCCTGCAGAACGAGCGTCGAAGCTATACGGTCGTAGGAGGCATGACCGTTTTCTCGGACGTACAGTACAACTACGAGTTTTTTTCGAACGGCTTGCTCTCTGCCTTTATCTACCACGACGACGCCGGTACGGCCGACGGAGCCGGCTACATTGTGACTTCCACGATGACCCTTCCCGTAGAACTCGCCACATTCGATGCTGTACGTAGCGGAAGTCGAGCTCACTTGAAGTGGCGAACATTGTCCGAGACGAATAACAGCGGCTTTGGCATTGAGCACGCCGTCGACCAGAGACCATTCCGCGAAATCGGATTCGTCGACGGGGCCGGAACCGTCGACAACGAACGGAACTACACCTACTCGCTGGATCTCTTCGAGACGGGCGTCCATCGATTCCGTCTGAAGCAGATCGATCTCGACGGCTCATTCACGTACTCGCCAATCGTGGAGCTGAGCTACGAAACTCCCGAACGCTTCGGACTGCTGCAGGCATATCCGAATCCATTCAATCCGACTGCGACGATCACGTACGAACTCACCGAGGCCGGCGAAATAACGCTCGACGTATTCGACGCGATCGGTCAGCGCGTCACGCGGCTGGCGAACGGCGGGCGGAGCGCCGGACGTCATGACATCGAGTTCGATGCGACGGGACTCCCCGGTGGATTGTACCTGTACAGACTTGTCGCAGGACACCAGTCTGAAACCCGAACCATGGTCCTCCTGAAGTAGTCGCTTGTACGTGTTCCCGCCGCCGGTGACAGTCGGGTGCAGGCCGTCGGACATCAAAACGTCGGCAAGGGTGCCGGTTTCAGGCGGGTCATTGCAACTTCGGATCGCTTCAACGTAATTGGTCCCGGCAGGAGCTCGACCCTGCTCGCCCGGCCTGTTCAGGCCACCCGCGCTCGATTCACCCCATATCGTATCAAAAAATGCCACGAAAGAAGTTTACGCGCCGCGCAGCTCTCCACGTTGGACTGGGCGCGGCAGCAGGCGCCGTCGCCGGAAAAGCATTTGCAGCCAGTCCTCGCCAGGAAGAGGAGTGCGCGACGCCACACCAGACCGAAGGACCCTTCTTCCCGAAGAAGGATCAACTAGACAAAGATGCGGACATGACACTCATCGACGGTCAATCCACGACTGCGCTGGGCGAAGTCATCCTTATCAAGGGAACGGTCATCGACGAGTCGCTGTCACCCGTCGCCGGGGCGATTGTTGACGCATGGCAGGCTAATACGCACGGGAGATATCATCACGAAGATGATCCAAACCCGGCCCCTGAGGATCCGAACTTTCAGGGCTGGGCGAAGCTGAAAACGGACGAGGATGGTTCGTTCGGCATCCGGACGATCGTTCCCGGCGCGTATCCCGTAAACGAGACCTGGTGGCGCCCGCCGCACATCCACTTCAAGGTGGCCAAACGCGGTTATCACGAATTGACCACGCAAATGTACTTCGACGGCAACGAGCTGAATCCCAGGGATCAGCTTTTGCAGGAACTGACGCCAGACGAGCAGGCGCGACTCGTAGTAGGCTTCCGCTCCAGTCCGGACGAGGATCAACCACGCGTCGGCAATCTCGTGTTGATGATCAAGAAAGTGGCGCAGGGCTAGAGAGCGGCGAAGGGTTCATCGTGGCGTAGCACGAGACACGTGTGCGGCAATCGCTACCCGCACCGAGTTCTGCCGCTGCACCCCGCATCCAGCCAGTGGCTGGGTACGGCACCCGCTTCGACCGGGTTCAAGGTCCGGGCGGAGGCGCGTAGGCTGCCTCCTCCGGCGACACCATTGAGTCCAGCCCACGCATTCGAATGAGGTCACGATACGTGATGAGGCGATAGCCACCATCCTCGAGGCTGCGCCGAAACCTGTCCGACCCAAGAGCCGTCAGTTCCGCGAAACGATGACTCGACATGTTCTTCGGGCCAATCGCGTTCATGTCGATCAACGCGTCCATCTCCGGCGTCTCAAGACCCAGATGGAACACCAGCAGGTTCAGCGTCCCCGTCTCCATGCGCTCGATTCCTACGAGAAGACTGTCAAGTTTGTCTTTCGGCTCCGCGAAGTAGTGATTGCTCGGGTCCGCCTCCGAAAAGTAGCGCGGAATACCGACGCCATACTCTCGAGCCAGACGTTCGACAAGCGACCGGAACTCCGGCGTCGACACCGCGGCACCCATGTGGTAGTCGAAGTAGTCAATCGTCAAACCCGTGGCCAGCGCGCGGTCTATCTGCGCACGTAGCTCGATCTCGACTTCCTCCACCTGTGGATCTGCTGACAGGAAGGCGCCGCGTGTCGGGTGGAAGTACCCGAGACTGTCGACGAGGCTCGGTACGCGACCCCGGCCGGCCACCGGGCCCCATCGGTAATTTCGCCACTCCGCATTGAGCGTGAGATGAATGCCCACGGCAACGTCAGGATGATCTCGCAGAATCTCCACGGCCTCCTGGTACCATGGACACGCGAACATCACGGATACCGACATAGGCAGACCCAATTCGAGCGCCATTCGATTCGCCATATTCTTGGCGTGATTCATCCCGAGGTCGTCCGACCGGATCAGCACATACGTCGTGGCGCTATCGGAGTCCGCTGCCAATTCCTGGCCGACACAGAGACTGGACCCCGCACCCAGAAGAACAAATGCAACGAGGATTGTCACCACATCCATCCGATCCGACTGAGATGACGCGCACTCCACAAACAGCTTTGAGTATCGACGAATCAGAAAGGTGAACATGACTCAGATTACCGATTGTGTACCACGGACGAGGATTCCGAAATGTACACATCGTACCGACGCGGTGGCGACAAACACGAAGAGTGGAATCAACCCCGCGTAACAGATCAGGCTTGCGTGCGTCAAACCGAAACCTGTCACATAGCTCGAATCATCAGGAGGGAACTCTCATGCCTCGAATACTCGCCGCGGGCTGCGGCAGCATACTTGTTCTGGCCGTACTCGTCAGTGCGCCGATGGATGCCAACGCACAACGATTCGAGTGGCCCGAGAAGGCCGAGAATCTCAAGGTACTTCCTGAAGATTTCCCACCGCAGCGCCTCAAGGCCGTGATGACCGGGTTTACACGCGCGCTGGGCGTTCGTTGCTCGCATTGCCACGTAGGCGAGGAGGGTCAACCGCTGACCACATTTGATTTCGCCTCGGACGAGAACCCGAAGAAGGACATCGCCCGGACAATGCTCGAAATGCTCGGCGACATCAACAAGACACTCGAAACGATCGACAAGGAAGGACGAGCCCCGGTCAACATGTGGTGCCACACGTGTCATCGAGGAGTCCCGCGGCCGCACACCCTCGATGCGGCGCTGATGGAGACGTTCTCAGCCCATGGCACGGACGGGATGATGGATGAGTACGCAGAACTCCGCGAGCGTTTCTACGGCCGGGCCGCGTACGATTTTGGCGAGACCAGTCTAAACAGTCTCGGATACGCTCTACTTAACCGCAGCGAACTCGACGCGGCGATCGCCGTCTTTCGCGAGAACGTAAAGCACTTCCCTGAGTCCAGCAATGCGTACGACAGCCT
>JABDKH010000078.1 GCA_013002345.1 Rhodothermales bacterium | reverse complement strand
ATCCCTGGATTCACGTTGATATCGCGGGACCTTCGTTCCTGAAGTCGGCTCGAGGGTATCATTCCGTAGGAGGTACCGGCTTCGGCGTCCGGCTGATCGTCGAATACCTTCGTGAGTTTGTGGCCCTGGCCCAGAAGTAGTTAAGGCCGTGCTGAAGAGAAAAGAAATCAGCGCTGAACAGGCAGATCGACCACGGATCGCCGTGACGATGGGCGACTCGAACGGCATCGGGCCGGAGGTGATCATTCGCTCGCTCTCCGATGCTCGACTCGGCCGCTACATCGATGCCTTTGTAGTCGGCTCCGCAGCGGTTGTTCGACAACACATGGACAACCTGGGCCTCCGCGACTTCAGTCTGTCCGTCCATCCGGACACCAGCGGACGGATCACTGTTCTCGATGTGGTTCCGGAAGAGAAACCGACCGTCGAGTTTGGAAAAGTTACGGCGACATCGGGCCGTCTGGCCATGCTGTCTGTCGAACGTGCCGTGCGTCTTTGCCTCGGTGGTGAAGCGGACGCCATGGTGACGGCGCCGATCTCGAAGGAGGCGATTCATCTGGCCGGCTTCAGCTTTCCGGGTCACACGGAATACATCGCGAGCCTGACCGGTACCGAGAGCTTCACAATGATGATGGTGTCGGACAATCTCCGGATCGGTCTCGTCACGGCGCATCTCCCGGTTGGAGATGTACCGGAAAATATCACGCAGGAGTCGATTCTGGAGAAGATCCGGGTTATTTCAGCGAGCTTGAAAACGGATTTCGGCGTAGAGCGGCCCAAGATTTCAATTCTGGGACTGAATCCTCATGCCGGCGAGGGAGGAGTCCTCGGACGCGAGGAAAAAGAGACGATCATTCCGGCCATCGAGAAGGCGATCGCGGAGGGCTATCTGGTTTTTGGGCCCCACGCAGCGGACGGGTTTTTCGGCACCCGCGCGTATATGTCGACGGACGCGGTACTTGCGATGTATCACGATCAGGGACTTGTCCCGTTCAAGACGTTGACGTTCAATAGCGGGGTGAACTTCACGGCGGGTCTTCCGATCATCCGCACTTCTCCGGATCACGGAACCGCATTTGACATAGCCGGCAAGGGCAAGGCTCAGCCCGATAGCCTCCGGACGGCACTGTATGTGGCCACCGACGTGGCGCGGCGGCGGTCGCACGCGTCAGGCACGCCTGCCGCCAATGATTGAGGACGGGTCTGCACGACCTGCCGATGCCGAGCCCTACGCGGCGCTTGCATCGGTGTACGACGCGGTCATGGAGCACGTCGACTACGTTCACTGGGCGGAGTATATCCTCTCACTCATCCGAACTTACCGGCCCGATGCGCGAGATGTGCTCGAACTGGGTTGCGGGACCGGCAGTCTTGCCGTCGAACTGACCACGCTTGCCTCGTACCGATACATGGCGACCGACGCTTCACCGGCAATGATCGAAGTAGCCCGCCGCAAGATGACCATACACGGCGCGCGGGTTCAGTGCCAGGTGGCCGACTTCCGTGATCTCACCCTTGAAGATCAGTTCGATATCGCCCTGCTGCTTTACGACGGCATCAACTATCTCCTTTCAGAAACCGAGATCAGGAGGATGCTTTCGGGCGCACGCCGCCACCTGAGACGAGGCGGTATTTTCATCTTTGATCAAAGTACTCCGGCCAATTCACTCAACAACGTGGAGTCGTTCGCGGACTCGGGCGAGTCGGAAGAAGGCTTTTTTGCGAGAAAGAGTCGATTCGATGAAGAGACAAACCTTCATCACACAACGTTCGACATTTCGCTTAGGAACGGTGAGTTTCACGAACATCACGTGCAGAGGGCGTACGCCGTGGACGAGATGTGTGCACTGATCGGGCCCGCGGACTGGGACGTTATCGCTACGCTTGACGGTTTCTCGCGGGAGCCCGCAACGGGATCAAGCGAACGTGTACACTGGATTCTGGAGGCGGTCTGACATTTCTTCTTATGATTGTTGGTACTTTGTTCGATCTAATGAGGAGGTTGTTTTCCCACCAGCGCAGTTCCCCATCTCGTGATTGATTTCAAGAACGTCACGGTATCCTACCCGCTCCCGCAGGGTGGATCGCGAACCGTCTTTGCCAACTTGTCCGTCAAGATCGGGCGGGGTGAGATGGTCTACCTCATCGGTCCCACTGGAAGTGGAAAGACAACTCTGCTTCGGTTGCTCTACATGGACCTCGTCCCCAAGAGCGGGGTGACGTCGGTTGGAGACTACCGGAGCGATTCGATAAAGCCGAAGGAGATCCCGTTTCTGAGGCGGTCGATCGGCGTAGTATTCCAGGATTTCCAGCTGTTGAGCGATCGAAATGTGTTCGACAACGTCGCATTTGCACTGTATGCGACGGGAAAGAGTGGAGCCGTCGTCAAGAACCGGGTGTTGCAGGTGTTGTCGCGCGTTGGCCTGAGTCACAAGCGGCGGCGTTATCCGCACGAGTTGTCGGGTGGAGAACAGCAGCGCGTGGTCATTGCGCGGGCAATCGCGAACGAGCCGTGGATACTGCTGGCGGACGAGCCCACGGGCAATCTGGATCCGGCCGTCGCGGATGAGACGCTAAAGCTCTTGATCAGCCTCCATCGACAGGGGATGACCCTTTTGATGGCCACGCACGACTACCGGCTGGTCAAGTCCTACCCGGCCCGAACGCTCGCTTTCATGAAGGGCCAGCTCGTGGACGTCGATCCCGCGACGCTCTAGGTTCGGGGCACAATAAGGCGGTTCGTTTGAAAGCCCCTTGACAGGTCTGTATATTTTGCGTCGATCTGTCTTCGCTCCTGTAACGCCTGAGTGCCACGGTAGCCACTCTTTCCGGTGCTGAGGCGTCTGCTGTCCACTTCTGAAGCTAACCGAGGGATGTCCGCATGGAATGGTTGGAAGCGATTGTTTCGTGGCTGGAGGATTTCATCTGGAATCTGGGTATTCCTGTTGCGGGCGAAGAAATACCGTATGTCGTCATCGCACTGCTGGGCACCGGCGTATTTCTCACTCTGCGACTGGGCTTCATACAGCTTCGCCGGCTGGGACACGGGTTCGCAGTTACATCGGGCAAGTATGACGATCCGAACGAGCCCGGAGACGTGTCGCATTTTCAGGCACTGACTACCGCGTTGTCGGCTACGGTGGGCATCGGGAATATTGCCGGAGTGGCGATAGCGATACACTGGGGCGGCCCGGGTGCATTGTTCTGGATGTGGATCACGGCATTTCTGGGGATGGCGACGAAGTACAGCGAGGTCACGCTGGCTCAGAACTTCCGAGAGGTTGAGACCGAATCGGGCCGTCTGGTCGGCACGGTTTCCGGCGGGCCGATGTACTACATCGAGCGCGGGCTGGGGCGCCACTGGAAGCCTCTCGCGGTGTTCTTCGCGATCATGCTCGGTTTCACGGCCTTCCTCACCGGTAACGCCGTGCAGGCCAATACGGTGGCCGACACAATGAACACCGAGTTCGGAATACCGGTATGGGTGACCGGATTGCTTACGGCCGGAATCGTGGCAGCTGTCGTGCTCGGTGGCATCCGGCGTATCGGACGTGTGACGAGTATTGTCGCGCCGGTCATGGCGGCCGTCTACGTACTGGGCGGGTTTATCATTATCGCTTCGAACATCGATGCGCTCATGCCGGCGTTCGCCACGATCTTTGCGGAGGCCTTCAATCCGACAGCGGGTGTCGCAGGTACGGGAGTCGGGGCTATTCTGACAACGATGATGTGGGGCGTGCGGCGCGGTCTGTTTTCGAATGAAGCCGGTCAAGGTTCGGCGCCCATCGCGCACGCCGCGGCTCGAACCGACGAACCCGTATCGGAAGGGGTCGTCGCCCTGCTAGAGCCCTTTATCGACACGATCGTGATCTGCACGATCACCGGGCTCGTGATCATCATGACCGGCGTATGGAAGGAAGCCGTGCCGACCGAGTTCACCCTCGCAGCCGGAGACATTTCGTATCTCGAAGAGGATGCGAACGGTAACATCGAGCGCATGTCGGCGGCAGACGCGCCGGCCGAGGTACCGATCGAAGCCGGCATACAGAACTCCAGCGTACGGTTCGCCTGGCACGAAGTGGCTGTCGAAATGCTCTATGTCGACGTTAATCGGCAGAAGCCGTTTACCGGTCGTATCAAGCCGCAACTCGGTGTTGCCGTCGGCGAGGACGGAGCAGAGATGTCGATACTGTATGGCAGTGCAGTAGAAAGCGGTGCTCCGCTCACCATGCTCGGGTTCAGAAGGGGCCTGCCTGGAACGTGGGGTCGCTTCATTGTGCTCATCAGCGTGCTGCTGTTCGCGATCTCGACGGCGATCTCGTGGAGCTACTATGGCGATCGCTGTGCCAACTACTTGTTCGGACCCAGGGCAATTCTTCCGTACAAGATCGCTTTCGTCGGCATGCACTTCTTCGGCGCCGTCGTGTCTCTTCAGGTCGTCTGGACACTGGGTGATGTCGCGTTGGGAATTGTTATTCTGCCCAACCTGTTGGCGCTTGTTCTGCTCTCCGGGAAGGTGAGAGACTTGACGCGCAGCTACTTCGAGCGTAAACCGTGGCTCGAAAATGCCGAAGTGCATCGTCGCCTCAAGGAAGAGCGCAAATCTGAATCGTGACGTCCGAAGTGGGCGTCAGGGGCGAGGCTTGATGGGATCGGAAATCATAATAGTTGACCATCCGTTGCTCAAGAGGGATCTGACGATTCTTCGGAGCCGGGACACTCCTCCGGGTTTATTTCGAAAGACACTTTCGGATGCCGCGGCGATAATGG
>JABDKH010000077.1 GCA_013002345.1 Rhodothermales bacterium | reverse complement strand
GCGCTAGGCATGAGGCCTGCGGGGCTAAAGGATGTAGTGACTCAGATCCCGGTCCTCGACGATCGAAGCGAGTCTCGTCGTGACCGTCGCCTCATCAATATTGATTTCCGCGAGATCCATGCTGTCTGGTACATCGTACAGGATGTCCTCGAGCAGTGTCGTCAGGATTGTATGGAGTCGACGGGCCCCGATGTTCTCGATCTGTTCGTTGACTTCGGCCGCGATGCCCGCAATCTTCCGGACGGCATCATCCGTAAAGGTGATTTCCACGCCTTCTGACCTCAGGAGCGCCTGGTATTGCTTGAGCAGCGCATTCTTGGGTTGCATCAGAATCTTGAAGAAGTCCTCCTCGTCAAGCGAGGTTAGTTCAACCCGAATCGGAAATCTTCCCTGTAATTCGGGGATCAGGTCGCTTGGCTTTGACACGTGAAATGCTCCGCTGGCGACGAACAAAATATGGTCAGTCTTCACCATTCCATACTTCGTCATCACGGCCGATCCTTCAACGATCGGAAGGAGATCACGCTGCACGCCTTCCCGGGAGACATCGGGTCCGCTCCGACCGGATGCCGAGCGGGACGCCACCTTGTCAATCTCATCGATGAATACAATGCCGGACTGCTCGACTCTCTGAATTGCTTCACGGGTGACCTTGTCCATGTCGATGAGTTTCTGCGCCTCCTCCTGAGTCAGCAGCTCTCGGGCCTCAGCAATAGGAACTCGTCTCTTCTTCCGCTTGCGCCCGCCGAGATTTCCGAAAAGGTCCTGCAGATTTACTCCCATTTCTTCCATTCCCATGGGGCCGAACACCTGCAGCATGGGTGACTGGTCGCTTGTCACCTCGATTTCGATTTCGCGTTCGTCCAGATCACCGCGACGCAACTTCTCCCGAAACTTCTCGCGGGTTCGCTCCCTCAGGTCGCGATCCGCATCATTCTCGGTCCCAGTCTCGGTCGTCTTGAGGAGGAAACCAGTGCCGGTATCGGAGCTTCCTGAAGCGGGTATAAGATGATCCAGGATCCGTTCTTCCGTCATCGAACGTGCTCGTTCCTGCACGCTCTCCGTATGCTCGTCGCGGACCATGCTGATGGCGATGTCGCACAGATCGCGAATCATACTCTCGACGTCGCGGCCGACGTACCCGACCTCCGTAAACTTGGTTGCCTCGATCTTGAGAAACGGCGCACCGGCCAGACGGGCAAGTCGTCGAGCGATCTCTGTTTTTCCAACGCCGGTGGGCCCGATCATGATGATGTTATTCGGCATGATTTCGTCCCGCATCTCCTCAGGCGCGTTGAGTCGACGCCATCGGTTTCGTAGCGCGATCGCCACGCTCTTCTTCGCGTCGCCCTGCCCGATGATATACTTGTCGAGCTCCGCCACAATCTGGCGAGGGGTCAGCTCATGTCTGGACGCGAGATCGGAGGAATTCGCGTTCGTGATGCCGTTGGATTGCATAGGAAGGAGTTAACGTAGGACGGCCCGCGACGGAGACGCGCATGCAGCGCAGTGCCCGAGTCGCAGGCCGGTTGTATCAGAAAGCACCGTGCTTGCTATCGCTTGTCAGTCGGTATCCATTTCAACCGATGAAGTTCCTCCGTCGCCATACGCCGGCTCCGTTTCGCGATAGCTCTCTACGATATCGATGTCGACCCCGGGCTTCTCGGCCTCTGCGGGCATCGCAGCACGTAGAGTCTGCACATCTGGATGCTCCGTATCGATAATCAACACCGTGTAGTCGTACGGGAATCCGCGTCGTTTTTCCAGCCAGACGGCGCCCGATTCCTCCAGCTCGTTGATGACGGTCTTGGGGTCGGATTCGGGTTCGTCGAACTCCTCCGACAGCTTTCTGAGAAGGGGAGTGAGATATACCTCGTCGTACTGACCGAAATACCTCTGGACAATTTCCAGCGTTCGCTTGCACACGGGGTTGGTCACGACCGTGTGCTCCACGGCGGATCGATCTGATCCCGTCAGCACCGACTCAAACCCTTCGTCAAGGCCCTCGATCGACTCGGTACCCGACACCTTTTTGATCGCATCGCTTAGCAGCAAGGACGCGCTGACGTAGCGCACTCGCGGATGCACGTCGCGGTCGCTCACTTCGCCATCCATGCCGACGGGCAGAACAATGACCTGTCTCGCGTGCTGGGCCAGAACATTTGCGAGTGCGTGATAAACACGCTGCCCGGTCAGGATGACGAACGTCGTCTGGTCGGCATGCCGACCAAGAAGTTTACCGGTTTCGAAACTCAATACGCTTTCAGGCGCATTGGACTGAATAGTCGTCGGGACGAACCGGGTCTCGATTCCATTGTGCACGAGCTCGCGCTGGATGTGGGCGGCGTGATCTCCGAGCTGGGAAAAGTCGGCGTAAGCCCGGCAGTGCCCGACCTCACATCCGAAATCTCTTTGCAGATGTCGCCTCAGCTCAGCGATCATCTCCAGAATCACCTCATCCGGGTAGCACGTCTTTCCGGTCCTGGTTTCGACGGACTTGAAGAGGCTGCTGTAGTCAATGAGCATGGCCGCACGCGTAAGGGGGCCACTCGTGGCGGAATACTTGTTTGTGCGCATCTTACTGATAGGTTGTCAATTCGTCTCCACTACTCCAGCTCAAGAATCGTTCGATTGTGATTGGTGTAGATACAAATGTCTGCGGCAATTGAAAGTGATTTCTCGACGACGTCCCGGGCGGACATCTCATCGTGCGTGGACATGAGGGCGCGTGCTGCAGCCAATGCGTACGGACCACCGGATCCGATGGCGACAATGTCGTCGTCGGGTTCGATTACGTCGCCAGTCCCGCTTATCAGGAGCAGGCGTTCGGGAGCCGCCACGGCGAGTAAGGCCTCCAGTCGCCGGAGATATCGGTCTGTTCGCCAGTCCTTCGCCAATTCAACGGCAGATCTGGTGATGTTGCCGCCATACTGCTGCAGCTTCTCCTCGTACCTCTCGAACAGCGTGAATGCGTCAGCTGTTGCACCCGCGAAGCCGGCCAGCAACTTACCGTCATAGAGCGAGCGCACTTTCTGCGCGTTATGCTTCATGACGGTCGTGCCCATCGTGGCCTGGCCATCGGACCCAAGCGCGACTTTGCCTGCGCGACGAACACCGACAACGGTGGTCGAGCGGAGAATCCGGGCGTTCGGTTCTAAACCGGGAGCGACTTGAGCTTCCACAACTATTCCGCCTAGGAAATCGACTTCTCTTCGCGGCCGCCCCATCTAACCGATCGAAAACTATCCTGTACGACTCCAGGGGCGACTTCTGATAAAATACGGTTTTGCTGTTGGGATGTCTTCCTGCTGACCGGATATTCATCACAGACGAAACGGTCGACAGATGCCGTTTTCGCCGAATGTCGTCACGGGAGATCTGCCAGGCGCGTTACAATCCGGTCCTGCGCACGTCGTACAGCAGAGGTTGGCGACGTGTAATTATTGCACATGAACGCAAACGCGAGTGGTCGACCGGACGATGTGCGGACGTAACCGGCAAGGCTGCTGACGGACGTCATCGTTCCCGTCTTGGCGCGCACATTACCCCGCGCCGCACCATCCGGATATCTGGACCGCAGCGACCCGTCAACTCCGCCAACCGGCAGTGATTCGATAAAAGCGTTTCGAACGGCCTGATCGCGATGGCGCCACATGTAGGAAAGCAGACTCGCAGTCATGGCCGTGTTTACGAGGTGATAGCGCGAGAGCCCCGAACCATCTGACAGTCGAATGCGACTGGTGTCCACGGACGCCGCGGCGAACGTTCTGGCGGCAGCCTCTGCACCCATTCGCGCAGAGCCAGGTGTCAGACTGGAATCGGCCACGGGAAACTCAGTGCCCAGCTTACGCAGCAGGAGCTCGGCGTGAAGATTATCGCTCGGCTTATTGACCGCTGCGACGAGTTCGGACAGCGGGGGGGAGGTGTATGTCGCGACAATTCTGCGCTCTCCCGAGAGGGCACCCGGATCCGCCACATCGTCTATGTCTACCGGATTGCCGAGAACACGAATCCCGTCCCTGCCCAGAACCGCCAGCAGTTGATGCGCGAAGAAGCGTGTCGGGTTCTCGATGCTGATGCACTCGGAGTCCTCGCTGTCGATCGCAACCTCGGAAAGCACCTCGATGCGATTGGAGGCCCGCTCCCGAAAATAGGATTCGCGGGTTTCGTCCCCTTCACTCACGGTGACGGTTCGGTTAAACATCACCACGTAGTCCGTTGAGTCGGGCTTCCACGATACCTCCGCGGGTTGCCCGGGAATGGTTGCCCGGACCGTAACGTCGACGCAATTGTCGTTCAATGAAAGGGCGGAAATCTGAGCCGAGTCTTCAAACGGCTCGTCGTCCCACATCCATCCGGCTCCGAGCGGCACGTCGTCGAAGAGGTCGTCATCACCGATGACATCTCCCGTGATGACGCTTATTCCTTTTCCCTGAAGTGAGTCCGCCCATGCTTCAAGTGGACGAAGCGCGTGGCCGTCCTGGAACTGAGGACTGAACGATGGGTCACCTGAACCCCGAATGACAAGGTCGCCATGAAGCGTATCATTCCGTACGTCTCCGAGCGCTTCCAGGTGCGTGACGAATCGAAAGTCGGCTCCGAGTTGGTCAAGTGCGGCCGCGGTTGTATACAACTTGGCGTTGGATGCCGGAAGCAAATTCAGATTCTCATTTCTTGAGAAGAGAGTTCGACCTGTTGTCAGATCGCTGATTTTGACCGACCAGATACCGCCAATAAAAATCGAATCAACAAGAACGGAATCGACGCCCATCGCGAGCGTCCGAACTTCCGCAGGAGATAAGAACGGCGCGTGATCCACGCGTGTCGCCGCGGGGGCGCTGCACCCTCCAACGTAGATTCCGAAGACGATTACGCCGAAAAAGCGGCGATATGCCGAACAACGAGACGTGTGTCCGGAACTAGAAAGTGCTTTCTGCTTCAATTTGAGTTCGCTCCTGATCTGGCCGGTTCAGCAGAACGAATACATGCTCTGCCTTTTCAATGTCCGACATCGGAGAGACAAAAAGAATAAGTTCGATGCGACCGGGCCGGACGAGCACGGAGTCAATCCGACCGATGGGGTAGCCCTTCGGGAAGACCTGCGAGAATCCACTGGCAACGACAAGGTGTCCCCGTTCGACCGGTTCGGTCTTGACGACATGTTCCATGATGAGCCGGTCGCGGCGGTCACCATCCCAGCGCACGATGCCGGGTGTACCGCTTGGCTGAACTTTAGCCGGGATTCGCAGCTCTGTGTTCAGATATGGCATCACCCGCGCAAACCGATTACTTACCAGGACCACTTTGCCGATAATTCCGCGATCGTCAACCACCGCCATGTCGGCCTCGACTCCGTCGCGACGCCCGACGGCAATCGTGAACAGATTCCGTTGTCGTGTTAGGACCTTGGATACGACTTCGGCCGCCAGAGTTGGTGTGCCGATGGTATCACGCAGGCCGATGAGTCGTCGCAGCCGGTCGTTTTCGATCGCGGCTTCGCGGGAACGGGCGAGCTGGCTGGAGAGCCGGATGTTGTCGGATCGGAGTTGGCTGTTCTCCTCGAGGGCCGTCAGATAGTCCCCGATCCATGCGGCCTTGTTTTCGATGGTAGCCGCCGCTTCCAGTGACCTCGCTCGCAGGCCGCGCACGGCCGGCTCGTTTCGCGAGAGCAGAAGAAGAGCCGAAATGACCAGAAGGCAGAACAGGATGACCCAGTCGCCGATCCTGTCCCATAGCTTGATCATGTTCCGTCGGGCTTTGCCGGTTATCGTCTACGAAAGAACGCGGCTGTGCTTTTCCAGGTCCTCAAGGACTGCACCCGTACCGCGTACGACAGCCGTAAGGGGATCTTCGGCGATGTAGACGGGAAGATCGACCCGATTGCGAATTAGGGTGTCCAGCCCCTTCAGGAGCGCACCACCTCCAGTAAGCATGATCCCGCGCTCAAGAATGTCCGACCCGAGTTCGGGTGGCGTTCGTTCGAGACAGCGAATCACGGCGGCGGCGATCTGGCTTACGGATTCCCGCAATGCCTCGCGCACATCTTCCGAAGAAATGGTGCGGATCTTCGGGATACCGCTTACAAGGTCTCGGCCTTTCACAGAGACTTCGAGCTCCGGATCGAGTTCAACGGCACTCCCGACTTCGCACTTGATACGCTCGGCTGTGCGCTGGCCGATCAGGAGGTTATGATTTCTCTTGAAGTACTGGACGATGGCGCTGTCGAGCTCATTGCCCCCCGTTCGGATCGATTCGTCTATCACAATTCCGGAGAGGGCGATGACCGCGATCTCCGTAGTGCCTCCTCCAATGTCGACGATCATGTTGCCGACCGGCTCCTGGACATTGAGTCCGATGCCCACGGCGGCGGCCATCGGCTCGTCGATCAGGTACACCTGCCGTGCGCCTGAGTGTTCTGCCGAGTCCCGAACTGCACGCTTTTCGACTTCCGTGATACCACTCGGCACACAGATGACCATCCGACGAATGGACGTGATCCAACTGTTCTGGACCTTGCGAATAAGCCCCCGAATCAGTTGCTCGGCGACCTCAAAATCGGCGATTACACCATCCTTGAGAGGCCATACGGTCTCGATTTCACGGTGTGTCCGCTCATGCATCTGCTGGGCTTCGTGACCAATGGCAATCACTTTGCGCGTTGAGCGATGAAGAGCGACGATACTGGGCTCATTGAGAACGATACCTCGACCCTTGATATAGATCAGGGTGTTGGCCGTACCAAGGTCAATGGCCGCATCGGTGGCAAAATTGAAGATTCCCATGCTAGGACTACGGGGATGAATCGGCGGTGGGTGCCTGTAAGACTACTTGGGGCGCAACCGGTTTCAGTGACGGAAATGTCTTCGACCCGTGAAGACCATCGCTACACCGTGATTATCGGCGGCCTTTATGACTTCTTCATCCCTTATGGAACCGCCCGGCTGAATAGCTGCGGTGGCTCCAACCTCCGCCGCCGCGACGAGCCCGTCAGCAAAGGGAAAGAAGGCATCCGACGCTACGACGCAGCCGGTGAAATCGAGTTCAGATTTCCGTCCTTTTGAAATCGCAATTTCGGAGGCGTCGATTCGGCTCATCTGGCCGGCACCGATACCGATGGTTGCCTGGTCGCGGACGTACACGATCGCGTTGCTCTTGACGGCTTTGACAATGCGCCACGCAAAGTCAAGGTCACGCATCTCGGCCTCCGATGGCTCTCGGCTCGTGACGACCCTGTATTCCTTCGTCTGCGCGCTCGTCGACTCGAGCACTGGGTCGCGCAGCTGAGCGAGGACACCGCCGATAACACTCCGCGTGTCAAGGGATCGATCCTTGGATGCTCGCTTCTTCGAGCGAATGATTCGGCGGTTCTTCTTTTCCTGCAGGAACGACAGAACGCCGTCTTCAAAACCCGGCGCGATGATGATCTCTGTGAACACCTTGTCGATTGCCATCGCACATTCCATATCGAGCGGCCGGTTCACGACTACGATACCTCCGAACGGCGACTGCCTGTCTGTTGCAAGGGCACTTGCATAGGCCTTCGCCAACGAGGTGCCGGAGGCGACACCGCAAGGGTTCGTGTGCTTGAGGATTGCGACGGTCGGCGCGGCGTCGAAGAACTCGTCGATCAGGCAGAG
>JABDKH010000076.1 GCA_013002345.1 Rhodothermales bacterium | reverse complement strand
TACGCTCTCGGTCCGTGGCTCGTGCAGGGGCTAGCTTCGGTTCTTTCCCCTCTTCCCCATTCAACTCTTGCAGCAGCTTCTCGAGCGGCTCCGGAGCAAGCCATCGACGGGCGGCCCTAGCGATCTCGGGAAGCGTGAATCGGCGATCAGGGACCGCCGCCTGAGACAAAGCTGCCTCGTTCGAGTTGTCTGTTTGACCAATGATCCGCGCCAAGGTGATTGCCTCACTCTTGTTATTGGTTTTGCCCCTCCAAAAGTTGCGCGAGATCGCGATCTTTCTCCCGTCCGGTTCCCCGAAGGGGATTGATCCGTCTGTGACTCTCAGTGACAACGGGTGACAGCCAGTGACAGAATTGGTCAACCTGGGACCCAACTTGTTGGGGCAAGGGATAGTTTTGTCTGCCAACAAAACTGCGCGGCCCTCGCTTCGGGTCTTGGTCCCGAGCTCGGCCGTGGTTGGCGCGCTCAACGCCTTCGGCTTATTCGCGGCGGGGAGCCGGGCGAGAGATGAAAAGCGCGGAGCGCCCGCAGGCTCTCTATGTGCTCGCTTTTTCGCTCTGGAGACCGGCAGATTCGCGGTAGAAGTGCATGTCCCGCTGCGGGAAGGGAATGGAAATCCCTTCGGCGTCGAAACGCTGCTTTACCTCTCGGGTGATGTCCCAGTACACGGTCCAGTAGTCGCTGGTCTTGGCCCACGGCCGAACGATGAGATTCACCGCCGAATCCCCCAGCTCGTTTACCCGAATCAGCGGTTCCGGATCTCTGAGGACCTTGTCGTGAGAAGCCACGATGTCGGAAAGCACCTTTTCGGCGTGAGGGATGTCGTCCGCATATCCAATCCCAAACGTCATATCCACGCGCCGAATGTCCCGCTGCGTGATGTTGCGAATCATACCGCTCCAGACCTGTTTGTTCGGCAGGATGACCTCTTGATTGTCGCCGGTGAGAATGATCGTCGAGACCAAGCTCATCTGGTCGACCTGTCCCGTCACGCCTCCCGCCTCGATCCAACTGCCAACGTCGAAAGGACGATAGATGAGAATCATCAGGCCAGACGCGAAGTTCGACAGCGTGTCCTGCATTGCGAACCCGATCACCAGGCCTGCGATTCCGAGGCCGGCGAGCAAAGGAGCGAGCTCGATGCCGACCTGAGCCAATGCGACGACGAGGCCGAGCAGCATGACGAGCCGGCCGGTGGCGTTGATGAAGAAGTTTCTTGCCAACGTGGAGAGTTTCCACCGCTCGCGTCCGAGCCCGCGCCGAACCGCCTCCCGAGCAAGCCGGGACAAGATCCAAAACCCGAACAACACCAGCGAAAAAACCAGGACCTCGAACAGGAACGCCACCCCCCTGCTGCCGAGCCAATTGCCGAGATCGTCCAGCCTCTCGCGCGCCCAACCGGCGGCCACGCCTTCATCGAATATGTCTTGGGATAGCCTGCCGGTGAAAAGGATGATTCCGAGCTTCAGCTCCGACGTCTCTAGGCCGTGCTTGTCGAGCAGGCCCACGTTGAGGTGCTGACTCTCCGCGAGCACGTTCCGCTGTTTTCGGAGCGAGGCCAGCTCTCGTTGTGCCTCCGTATCCTTGTCGACTCCAGGGAGCGCCGAGATGTCGTCGATCCACTCCTTGGTGCCCTGTAACAGGCTGGCCGCGAAGTCCGCACGGAGCTGGATGCCCGTCGTGAGCTCTGAGATGTCCGCTTCGACGTCGACGCCAAGTTGTTTTCGCTGGTCGAGGTTCATGTCCAAGTAGCCGACGATACGGTCCATCTTTGGAATCAGTATGGCGAGCTTTCTGCGCGCCACTTCCGATTCGGCCGCGCTTCCGAGCTCGGCGGCGTCGACGAGGTCGAATGATTCGAGCCTCGTCTTCTCGAGGTTCTTCAGAAGCGTCAGCCGGTCTCCTTCTAGGATCCCAACGGTGACTTCGCGCGCTGCCGAAACATCGATTCCCGAGGTGTCTGCTTCTGTCAGGAGGGCGACCAACCTCGACAGGTCGCGCCGCTTTCGAGCGCGCCGGCGCGAAAGCTCGGCCCGGACGAGTTTTGCCCCGGGCCGATCTCCGTGCTCGTCGACCACCCGGCGCAGCTCCTCGAGCTCGGCTTCGCGTTGCTGCGTACTCTCGACGAACCGGTCGATTTCCCGGGTAGGCGACGCTATCGGCGTCGTCTTCTCCTCCTGTCCGAAGGCGACCCCCGGGAGCAGTGCGATGACCACGATGAACAACGTCGAGGCCATCGCCGGCCCGGGTTGCCGAATGCTTAGTGCGGTTTGCATGTCGAGCTCCTTCATTTGTGATTGCTACTCGTTGATCTTCAGCACGAGGCCGATGACGACCTGATAGTCGTTTCGCTTGGGCACGGTCCCGTCGGCTCTCGGCGGGGGTCTTTCAGTTCTGAAGAACGTGAACACGGTCTCAAACTCGAAGATGCTGACCACCTTGAGCTTGAGCTTCGCGCTTCCAATGTGGTTGGTGAGGCCGATGGTGGTGTAGACGACGTTGGTCAGCCAATCGAGCTCGAGGTTGTTATCGGGCACGAAGGTCCACTTGAAGTACGTGTGCGCCGCGAACAGGCCATCATGCTGGGGGTTCTTGATTCCCGCCGCCGTGCTCAGGAAGTTCGTGAATTGGTAGCCGAGGCTCCCGTCGACATCCCACTTGACCTTCGTATCGAAGATATGGACGCCGGCGCCCGCCGTCGGCGTCGCGCGCAGCCTGAGGTTCTGGAATCGGTCGTTCAGGAGCTGGCCCTTGATCGGCGTGATGAAGACACGCCGCGAAATGAAGAGGGTCAGGCTGGCGTCGCCGAGGTGTCGATTCGCGGTTTCCTCCCGTGCCGCAGAAGCAAACGTCCCCTCGTAACTAATCAGCGTGCGGCTGAGCTCATCACCACGCTTGAGCCGCCAAAACACGTTGAGCGAGATCTGCTCGCTGTTTCCCGCATTTCCCGAAAAGCCTGCCCGTAGACGCGTCGACCAGTAGTTTCGCTCCCTCGGCTCTCCGCGGATGATCGATACGAGCTTGTCGCGAGGAAAGACTTTCACGCCTTCGACCGTCTCGATGATCACCTGCTCCTTGGTGACCATGGCCCTTCCGGTCACCACGATGCCCTTTTCGAAGACGTAAGTCTTGATCCGCGCGGCGTGGAGTTGAACGATGTCCGACCACTTGAATTGCATGAGCTTGAGCTTCTTGCTCTCGAATTCCATCTCGTTGTCGGTTTGCCGCATCCATTTGAGCTCGCCCTTGAGCCACTCGCCGGCCTTGAACTGAATCCAGTCGTCGGTGTCCCCGAACTCGATCGTGAAGTCCGCTGGGATACCGACCTCGACTGCCGCTTCCGCCTGCTCGACCGCCTCCTGGACCTGAGGAGTCGCCTCCTCCGTCGGCGCAGCCGTGGTCGGAGCTTCCGGAGTTGGCTTGGCCGGCTCCTCTTCCCGCTCCTGCGCGCTCGCCCCGTGCGGAGGCTGCAGCAAAGGCGCCGACAAAAAGAGAACCACAATAGCTCCCCAACCCACCGTGTCGAGTCGACTGGCCTTCAAATCCATAGGGGCTTAGCGCCAGCGACGCCCGCGAGCAATAACTCGGGTATGCGCCCCGTCGAGGTCGGGTCTCACGGCGCACTTCGGGTCATAGATTCGGCTAGCTGATGTGCAACGAGATTCCCACCACCAGCTGATAGTCGTTCTTCCCCGGCACGGTCCCATCGGCCTGTGGGAACGGCTGCCTCGTCCTCAGGTACAAGAAGGACGTGTTGAAGTAGAGAATGGTTGTCACCCGCAAATTGAAGATCACATTGCCCAAATGGTTGGTGTTGCCGATGGTCGTGTACACGAGATTCGATCGCCACTCCAGCAGTAGCTCGATGTCGTCCGTGAAATCGATGTCCGCGAACATTCGGAACATCATGAGCCCGTCGTGTTGCGGGTTCCTCACGTTCGCCGCCGGCTCGAGCAACGACAGGTACTGATATCCCAGGGGCGCAAGCTCGAGCTTCCAGTCGACGACATACGTCGCAATCAGTTGAAAACCCGCGCCTGCGGCGGGCGTGGCACGAAGCCGGACGTTTTGGAACTTGTCGTACAGCAGCTGCGCGTTCGCCGCGATGACATAGATCCCCGGATAGACGAAGACGTTGACTTCGCCGCTTCCGAGATGCCGATTCGCCACTTCTGTGCGGTCGGCAGTGCCGAACGTCCCGTCATAGCTGAGCGCCGTGCGCGTCAAACTGTCCTCGCGGACGAGCAGCCAGAATGCGTTGAAGCTCAGGTTTTCCGTGTTGCCTGCGTTGGCGGTAAGCCCCACGCGCAGCACCGTGGACCAGTAGTCTCCCTCGCGCGGCGTGTGCTCGAGAATCGCGTTAAGCTCGGATCGCTTTCGCATCGCGATCCCGGTCTCGGTTTGTACCGTAACGAGCTCTTTGTTGATCATGGCGGGTCCGACGAGCTTCGTGCCGTCCGTGAAGCGGTATGTGTTGGCCTTCGGCGAGTGGAGCTGTTGCACCTTCTTCCAGTCATAGGTGATCTCCTTGATCTCATCGCTGTGGAAGTCGAGCCTTGCATCCCGCATCCGCTCCACATTGCCGCGCAACCACTCCCCCGATAGCAACTGGATCCAATCCTTCTCATCGCCGAACTCGATCGTGTATGCCTTCATCAACCCGTTCTCGTCCTTCCCCACGACCACCGAGGTGTCTGGAGCGGCCTGGTCCCGGCGCGGTTCCGCGTCCATCTGAGCAGAGGCCGTCGCCACCCCGGCAAAGGTAGCCAACAGCAGGAGCGGAACGCGCCGGCAGATCAAACCCATGGCGCTTTGCATGCGAGACTTATACAAAAATTAGGTTGGATTTCCTAGGTTGCCTTGCCACAGGGAGCTGGTGCGTCCTCGAGTCAGCTCGCAGCGCAGATGCCTTTTTGAGTTGGCTATGGCTCGTGGTGATGGAGTAGATTCGGCGAGACCCCAATTGACGGGGCGCCGCCAGTGATTGACTAACCAAATCAGGACGAAATAAGCTCCGCAGAGGATGCCCTCTTCATGATTGTCACCCGCAGAGTGTTTGCAGCGAAGCGGAAGATCGAAACGGATGGAATGAAATGAATGGAGCGCAATCTCTCTTCAAGGCACTTGTTGACGCGGGAATTGATACCTGCTTTGCGAACCCCGGCACATCCGAGATGCAACTGGTTTACGAGATGGGGCTGACGGATGACATGCGCCCGATTCTTTGCCTCGAGGAGAATATCGTCACCGGTGCGGCCGACGGATACGGACGGATGGCCGGCAAACCCGCATTGACGTTGTTGCATGTCGGGTCTGGCTTCGCGAACGGGATCGCGAACCTTCAGAATGCGGGGCGTGCCAACACACCGATGGTGAACGTGGTCGGAGCCAATGCCACCTACCATCAATATCGATTTCCCGAGCACGAAATGGTCGGCGGTCGGGTAATCGATTTGGCAAGAGTCGTGTCGCACTGGACCCGAGAGGCACGTTCCGCCAGCGATTTGGCCGTGATCGGCGCGGCGGCGGCGCGGTATGCCACCATGGGGGCAGGCAAGATCTGCACGGTGATTGCGCCGACCGACTGCCATTGGGATCCTTCCGCCGGAACACCGGTCAACGAACATCCAATCTCGTCGCCCCGCGTCTCCCCTGAGACCGTCCAGGAAGCTGCCGATCGTCTTCAAAGCGGACGCAAGACCGTATTGTTGCTCGGCGGACCAGCCCTTCGCGACGATGAGCTCGAGATAGTCGGTCGGATCGCCGCCAAGACCGGCGCCCAGATCATGGCCGAAACGACGCCCGGAAGGTTTGCCCGCGGCGCTGGCAGGATCCACGTCCCGATCGTCAAGTATCTACTGGAGATGTCCCTCCCACAATTTCGGGAGGTGGATCAGGTCATTCTCGTGGGCGCCCTCAATCCAGTTGCCACCTTTGCCTATCAGGGCATGCCTTTGTCCAAGATCCCCGAACATTGCGTGGTTTGGACGCTGGCGACGACCGACCACGACATCCCGGCGGCTCTAAACGATCTGGCAGTTGCCGTCGGCGCGGGCGTTGAAACGACGGAACGTGTCCGACGTGTTGAGCCGAAACCACCCGCTGGCGAGCTGACGGTCGAGGCGATCGGTCAAAGCATGAGTTTGCTCATGCCGGATGATACGATTCTGGTCGACGAGGCGATCACGGCCTCGTCACAGTTGTTCGAGGAAACAAGGCATGCCCGACGTCATGACTATCTTCTCGCCCCGAGTGGTGGCGCCATTGGCAATGGGCTGCCGCTCGCGCTGGGGGCTGCCGTTGCCTGCCCGGATCGTAAAGTTGTGGGGCTCCAGGGCGACGGTTCCGGCATGTACACCCCCCAGGCGCTGTGGAGCATCGCCCGGGAGAACTGCGATGTCACCGTCGTGGTCCTGCGAAATGACGACTACGGGATACTCAACCTCGAGCTTGCCCGCGTTGCCCAGAAAGGACCGACCGACAAGATGTTGTCGATGTTGAAGCTTGATCGACCTTCCATCGACTGGGTCGGTCTGTCGGAGGGAATCGGAGTGCAGGCAGTCAGCGTCGCGACGGCCGAAGATTTCCACACGCAGTTCGAACAGGCGATGGGGCAGAGAGGCCCAAGACTCATCGAGGCCAGGGTGTCTCAGGACCTTCAGCCCGCGATTGACATGATCCGGAGCAAGGCGAAATAGCTTGAACCCACTCAGCCGTAGGCATAGGTTCGCAAAGGATACCCTACTCATGGTTGTCATCTACAGAGTGTTTGCGCCGGCGTTGGCGGTTTTTTGCGCGGTGCTTGGCTGTGTCGAAAAGCAAGGCCCAATCGAAGCCGTCGACGACAAAGCCACGCCAGTCGCGGTCCCCACCGTGTCGCCGTCCTATGCACGCGTGGTCGGCCAAGAGTTTCCTACGCAGAAAGGTACGTACCCGAACAAGGTGAAGACCCATATCGGTGAACTGACATTCGACCACGGCATCCCCACCGAGGAAACGTCAGAGAAGCTCTATTACGAGATGGACTACCACCGTGCGGTGCAGGTCTACCTATGGTCGTTGCCCATCATGGGACAGGCCCAGTGGCGCCAATCCTATCTCGACCTCTACGACATGAAGCCGAACCAGATGGTCTACGCGACCCAGTTCGACGATCGCTCGCAAATCCTCACGGCCAACGAGACGACCCCCTACCTGTTCGGCTGGACCAACGTCAAGGACAAGGCGGCTGTCTTCGAGGTCCCGCCAGGCGCGATCATTGGCCTCGGCATCGACTTCTGGCAGCGCGGATTTGATTATGGCCTGTTCGGTCCCAATGCAGGTAAGGGAGGCACCTGGGTGATCGCCGGTCCCGAAACACCGCAATCGGAGATCCCCTACATCGAGGGCGCCAAGTCCATCGAGTTGCAAACCAATAACGTCTGGTTGGTGTCTCGACTCAGCGTGCCCGCGGGAGAGCGCGACCAGGTCGTCAGCGGGTTCAAGCTGTACTACAACGGCGAAACGCCCAGAGCTGCGACCATCATTCCCTCTGACAACAAACCCGGTCGCAACTATCAGCCGCGTGGCATGAAATACTGGGAGATGCTTCATGCCATCCTGCAGGAGGAACCGGTCGAAGAGCGTGATCGCTTCTTCATGTATTTCCTCAAGGAAATGGGCATCGAAAAGGGCAAGCCCTTCGATCCGAGCGAGCGACAGAAAGAGATCTTGGCCGACGCTGTGTTGGTTGGTGAAGCGATGGCCAAGAACATGGTCTTCCGTGAGCGTTTACCAGGCGTACTGCGTGACGATGGCTGGCGCCTGATCATTGGGCGCGTAGAGGGCTCTGAGCCCGGCGATGCCATGGAGAACACCCAGCGAACGAAGTATTTCGATCGATTCGATCCGCGCGCCCGTTTTACGTATGAAGCCTGTCTTACCTCCGAGCGGATGTCTTTCCCCAAGCCGGGTTTAGGCATGGGTTACGGCGGCATGTTCCTGGACACCAAAGGCCGCGCACTCGCGGGTGATCGGTCGTACGTGATCAACGTACCTGCGAACCCGCCGGTCAGCCTGTTCTGGGCGGTCACCATCTACGACGTGGACACGCGTGGCTTGATCACGACGGACCAGAAACGGGCCGAGCGCGGATCGGTGCATGAAGGGGTAAGGACAAATCCGGACGGCTCGACGCCCATCTTCATTGGGCCGAAAGCCCCCGAGGGATGGGAAAGCAACTGGATCAAGTCCGTTCCGGGGCGTGCCTGGTTCCCATATTTTCGATTCTACGGACCGACCGAGCCCTTCTTTGATCAAAGCTGGAAGCTTCCGCAGATCGAGGAAACCGATTTCGCAAGCGTGGCTGAGTAGTACCCAATGGATCCCTTGTGGAGTTATGCTGCAATCGCTTCGATGACGAAGGCCGTTGCTGCGGCAAGCATGACTTGGCTCTTCGCTCTTGGAGCTACCGCGCAGGAGCCTCCCTCGGAAAGTGACGCGAGCGAGCAAGAGAGGCTCGGAGTCGACGAGGCGATCGTCCCCGAGCTTGCAGACGGGCGCGATGCTCCGCGGGAGGCCGGCGGCGACCAAAGCCGCGAATCGATGTCGGTCGACAGCACGGCGGCCCAGTGGTCGCTACAGTTCGCGTACCAAGGCATCCCGCGCTACTACGGCTCGCGGCCGCCAGGAGTTCGGCGATTCTTTCAGTTCCGTTTCGTGGCGCCGATCCCGGCCGGCAAAATCTCGATCCTGCCACGCCTGACCATTCGCGTTTCCGAAGCCGCAGACGGCACCTGGGGTTTGAGCCCTACCGACATTTTCGCGCTGATTGTGCCCGTCGACTGGGGAACGGGCCGCTTCGGGATCGGGCCCGATATCGTCACCCCCGCCACGACCTCGAAGCTCGGCCCCTCGGGCGCGCGACAGTGGCAGTACGGCTTGGCCTCGGCGCTGATTCAGCGACTCGCGAACGACCGCGTCTTGATCGGCCTACTCCTCCAGCAGGTGTTTGGGCAGATCGATGCGAGCAGGCCGAACACGGTGTTCGCCAACGACCTGATCATCAATCCGTTCCTCGCCGTTCAGCTCGGCAAAGGCGTCTACCTTCAGAACGGGGACATGCAGGCTCGCTACGACTGGCGAAACAAGGCGTTTTGGACCCCGCTACCCATTCGCGTCGGCTACGTGCTGATCAAGCCAAAGTACACGCTCAACTTCTATGGGGAGTATCAGACCTCTGTGTTCAGCAGGGGTTGGGTCAAGCCCGCACTCAAGCACGCATATCGCCTCAACATCTCGCTGCAGATACCGGTGGGGCTCTGAGCTGGAGAACATACGCGAGCGACGCAAACGGACGCATCCATTTGAGCTCGCCTTTGAGCCACTCGCCGGCCTTGAACTGAATCCAGTCGTCGGCGTCCCCGAATTCGATCGTGAAATCTGCTGGGATACCGACCTCGACTGCCGCCTCCGCCTGCTCGACCGCCTCCTGGACCTGAGGAGTCGCCCCCTCGGGCGGCGCGCGAAGCGCATATTCGCTGCATGTGACATCGTAGACGCGGGAACAGGACCAGCAACCGTCTTATCACGGGGTGGTAAGAACCAGGAATTTCCTACTATCGGATTTCTGGGCGTTCGCCGATAGTTACAGGAAGGAGATACAAGTGACTCAAACCGTTATTCAATACGTGCTTTCGCGCCTCAAAGAGCTCGGCGTCACAGACATGTTCGGCTGTCCCGGCGACTTCGTGTACCCGGTGTGTGACGCCATCATCGACGATCCCGACATCCGGTGGATCGGGTGCGCCAATGAACCGAACGCCAGCTATGCGGCGGACGGCTATGCACGCACGAAGGGCGTGGGCGTTGTCGTATCTACGTACGGCGCCGGAGAGCTGTGGACCTTTGGCGGCCTCGCCCGGGGTGGTTGGCCGCGGCATCTGTTCTCCAAATACCGGGTGAAGAACCACTACTCCTACAGCGGCGACCTCGTCAAGGTGGTCGTCCGGCTCACTGACACTTAATCAGAGCAACGAAGGATGAAGGAGACGACGTGATGAAGCTCAAAGAGATAATTCTGGCCGCAGTACTGGCGCTGGCGCTTCCCACGGTCGCGCTCGCCGACGAACACAGCGAGGAGCGCAAAGAAGAGAAAGCCGAGGAGCCCAAGGAAGACAAGGCCGAAGAGCGCAAAGAAGACAAGGCCGAAGAGCCCAAGGAAGACAAGGCCGAAGAGCGCAAAGAAGACAAGGCCGAAGAGCGCAAAGAAGACAAGGCCGAGGAGCCCAAAGAAGACAAGGCCGAGGAGCCCAAAGAAGACGAGGCCGAAGAGGCCAGAGAAGACAAGGCCGAAAAGGCCGAAGAGCCCAAGGAAGGCGAGGCCGAAGAGGCCAGAGAAGACAAGGCCGAAAAGGCCGAAGAGCCCAAGGAAGGCAAGGCCGAGGAGTCCAAAGAAGACGAGGCCCAAGAAGCCGAAGAGCCCAAGGAAGGCCGGCGGAGGAACCGAGACCGTTAGCGTCGCTGCAAAGATCGTCTGACTATTTGTGAACCCGAATCGATCCCAGCAGCTTTTGCTGCATGGCTTTCGCCTTGGGGTTCTCTTTCGTCAAGATCGAGTTCACGACGTAAAGGCGGTCGTCGACGAGGAGGGCGATCGCGGTGCCACGGTAGCCGGGGTGGTCCTTGTCGTCGTAGTCCGGGACGCGATAGTCCAGGACGACCGCAGGCGCGCCGTCAATTGTGGTCCTCTTCTCAGAGACCTTCTTGCCGTAGTACTTTCCGAGGACGCCCTCCGCTGCGTTGCCGAGAATCTTCTTCTCCCCGGCGAAGCGAAGGGCCGCACGGGGAAGCGTGGTCCCATTGATCGTCAGTAGGGCTCCCTCCCTCTCGTACCGTTGGATGTTCGTACGGATGGTTCCTGCAGGCGATTTCCTGCTGACCGTCTCGGTTTTGTCGGGCTTATCGGGAAAGAGAACCGAAGCCTTCTTGTCTATGCTCATGACGCGAACCCACTCTTCGTCGGCAGAGGCCTGAGGAGCAAGAACGGCGGTTGTAACAAGAACGAAGACGGCTGCGAGAATCCGGGTGTACGCGTGCATGGGTTCAACCTTTTCTGTGAGTGGCAATCGACTCAGAACGCGATCAGTCAGTAGTCGACCAGGTAGAAGGTAGGGAGATCGAAAGGCATGTGCTCGGCCGTGATCTACCGCATTGGCAC
>JABDKH010000075.1 GCA_013002345.1 Rhodothermales bacterium | reverse complement strand
CCCAGTTTTATTTCCGTACGACGGATGTGACGGGGGACATTGAGCTTCCCGAGGGTGTGGAGATGGTGATGCCCGGCGACAACACGCAGTTCAAGGTGCAGTTGATCGTTCCGGTGGCCATGGAGCAAGGATTGCGCTTTGCGATTCGGGAAGGCGGTCGGACCGTCGGGGCCGGCGTCGTCTCCAAAATCGTCGACTGATCCCTCAATAATGTGTCCGCGTTATCGACGGATCCGGCGCTATCAGGCATCCTGTGGACAGATTGGTCGTAATGCCGGGGATAAACGGGCGTAGCTCAATTGGCAGAGCAGCGGTCTCCAAAACCGCAGGCTGCAGGTTCGAGTCCTGCCGCCCGTGCAGAATGGAAAGGATCCGGTTACAGGCCGATGCGTAAACGCTAAGTTATTCCCTGATGCCGCGGGCATCACAAAAACCACCTGGAGCAGTATGAACGTCAAGGCCTACATGGAGGAAGTTGCAAAGGAGATGCGGAAGGTCAGCTGGCCCTCACGCAAGGAGTTGATCAGCAACACGCTCGTAACGATCGGAGCTACCCTGGCGATCTCGCTATTCATTTATGCGGCCGACTGGGTCATAAATCAGATTCTTGAGATCATTTATCAGTAGTCGACTACCCTGTCGGGCCAAGCCGTCATGACAAAGACCAAAGTTCAAGACCTTCGGAAGTGGTACGTACTGCGGACCTTCTCCGGGCACGAGAAAAAGGTCAAGCAGTATCTAGAGAGCGAGGTCGAGCGCATTGGGCTTACGGACAAGCTCGGCGATATCATGATCCCCACGGAGACCGTTTTCGAAATGCGTCAGGGCAAGAAACGGACGCGCGAAAAAACGTTTTTTCCTGGCTATGTCCTTGTAAATGCGTTTTTGGACAAGGAGTTACAGCACGTCATCTCCAATGTCCCGTCGGTTGTCGGCTTTCTGACCACGGGCGACCAGCCGACTCCGCTTCGCCCCGACGAGGTAAATCGAATCCTCGGCAAGATTGATGAGGCGCGCGAGCTTGGCGAGCAGCCCGAAATTCCGTTCAGTGAGGGTGACGCAGTAAAGGTCGTTGACGGCCCGTTCAACAATTTCACGGGATTCGTCGAGGAGGTCTATCCGGACAAGATGAAGGTCAAGGTGATGGTCTCGATTTTTGGCCGCAAGACCCCGTTGGAGCTCGATTACCTGCAGGTGGAGCACGAAGAGTAGGGTTGTCTGAAGATTGTGTATAGGTATTCTGTTGGCGGAACATCTGTACGTGCTCTGAACTTAGATATGGGCTAGAGCCTTTTTCAGCCCAGAATATTATTAGAGCGGGAGCCGGGTCCGTTCGGCGTTTGCACCGCGAGCATCTATGGCGAAGAAAATTGACGGATACATAAAGCTGCAGATCAAGGCCGGACAGGCGAATCCGGCACCTCCCATCGGTCCCGCGCTTGGACAGCAAGGGGTCAACATCATGGAGTTCTGCAAGCAGTTCAATGCGTCGACTCAGGATCGAATGGGTCTTGTTCTGCCGGTCGTAATTACGGTCTTTTCAGACAAGTCCTTCACCTTCATTGTCAAGAGCCCTCCGGCCGCAGTGCTGCTGAAGATGGCGGCCAAGATTGAGTCAGGGGCGGCAGATCCCCTTCGAGAGAAGGTTGGGTCCGTGACGTGGAATCAGTGCCTGGAGATCGCCGAGCGCAAAATGGAAGATCTGAATGCGATCGAGCTGCCCAGAGCGGCCAAAATGATTGCCGGAACTGCCCGCTCGATGGGCATTACGGTTGAAGGTGTACCGGAAGGAGTCTGAGTCGGTTCTGACCGACGATTCCACTGGTCAACCATCTCGTGAACCGCGGGAGCCCGGAATGGCAGGGGCGATTGTACCGCAAAACGAAGAAATACATGCCAAAGAAAGGTAAGCGTTTCAGGAAGGCGCACGACGCTGTGAAGGAGGTAAACGGGGTGATCAACCTCCAGCTTGCGGCCGATTTGGTCAAGCAGACCGCTACAGCGAAATTTGACGAGTCTGTGGACATTGATGTGCGGCTCGGGGTTGATCCGCGGCACGCAGATCAGCAGGTTCGGGGCACGGTGGCTCTCCCGCATGGAACCGGTAAGACGGTTCGCGTCCTCGTGCTCGCGAGTGAGGGCAAGCAGGCGGAGGCCCGCGAAGCAGGGGCCGACCACGTTGGTCTGGATGACTACCTCGAGAAAATTCAAAAAGACGGCTGGCTGGAGTTCGACGTACTCGTTGCTACGCCCGACGTCATGGCCAAAGTTGGCAAGCTGGGTCGTTTCCTGGGTCCGCGGGGCTTGATGCCCAATCCCAAGAGCGGCACCGTAACCATGGATGTTGCCCATGCCGTGCACGAGGTCAAGGCCGGGAAAATCGACTTTCGGGTCGACAAGTTTGGAAACCTCCACTGCTCCATCGGCAAAGCGTCGTTTACACCTGAGCAGATCGTTGACAACGCCACCTCGTTCCTGAAAGAGGTATTGCGGCTCCGACCGGCTGCTGCCAAAGGCGTCTACATGCGCTCCGTGACCATGTCGACCACGATGGGTCCTGGCATTGCAGTCGACAAGAACGAGCTACTTAACAGGTTGCGCTAGTCCAACGCGTCCAGAGTTTACCGGAGAGACAGGAATGGCACTAACGAAAGAACAGAAATTTCAGTCGGTAGAGGAGATCTCGAGCTTGCTCGAGAAGTCGCCTATCGTGTACATAACGAACTACAAAGGCCTCGATGTTAGCCAGGCCGGTGAGTTACGTAGCCGATTTCGACAGATGGGTGTTGAATACAAGGTGTTCAAGAACACCCTGTTGAAACTCGCGCTGGAAAGGAAGGGTGGATTCGACGAACTCTACGATCACCTGGTAGGCCCGACGGCTGTCGCATTCAGCGAGGACCCGGCCGCGCCCGCCCGAGTCATCAAGAAATACAACGCCGATACACGTGGCGAGCTGCCGAGCTTGAAGGTCGCATACATCGACGGAGCCATCTATCACGCAGATGCGCTTGAGATACTTGCCGCGCTGAAGTCGAAAGAGGAACTGGTGGGCGATATCGCCGGCCTGTTGCTTTCGCCCATCACGACCATCATTGGAGCCATAGATGCACCGGGATCGGCACTCACCGGGGCTCTCAAGACAATTTCCGAGAAGAGCGATGCTTAGCTCGTCCGGACTTCGAATACGAACAGCTAGAACACTAACCCCTTAATGTGCAGCCCAGCCTTCGGGCGAAGACAGCTGCGGGAGATACAACAGAATGGCAGATATCAAGAAAATCGCTGAAGAGCTCGTTGGTCTGACGATCAAGGAGGCTAGCGAGCTGGCACAGCTTCTGGAGGACGAATACGGGATCAAGCCGGCGGCAACGGCCGTCGCGGTAGCTGGACCGATGGGCGGGGGCGACGGCGCTGCCGCAGCAGAAGAGCAAACCGAGTTCGACGTCGTTCTCAAGGCGATCGGCGGCAACAAGATTGCCGTGATCAAGGAAGTGCGCGGTATAACCGGCCTGGGCCTGAAAGAGGCCAAGGAGATGGTTGATGGAGCACCAAACACGATCAAGGAAGCTGCTGGAAAAGAAGAAGCCGAAGCGATTAAAGCGAAGCTAGAAGAAGCCGGCGCTGAGGTTGAACTCAAGTAAGAGTTTCTGCGGTACGGTTGTGGAGTTCATGTGCCGACGCTCGATAAAGGGCGTCGGCTTTCTCCGCATTCAACCGTCCGTTTCGCGTGGAAACCAGGTCGTACGGGATGCGTTAATAATCTGCTACGCCGCCCAGTCTGCCCGGTCCGTCGCGCGTTCGACCGTTACGATTCCCAGGACACTAACACCGTAGAGCGTTTATGCCCAGTCAGAACGGCACGATTGGAAGGGAGAGTTTCGCGAGTATTCAGGAAGTTCGGGACTATCCCGACTTTCTGGACGTTCAGCTCGAATCCTTCAGGGAGTTCGTCCAGGACGATATTGCTCCCGAGGAGCGCGAAGATATCGGCCTGCAGGATGTCTTCAAGGAGCATTTCCCGATCCAGGACAGCAGAGAGCGCTACACGCTCGAATTCCTGAACTACGGGCTGGATGCGCCCAAGCACTCCGTCGATGAGTGCATCGCACAGGGCCTCTCGTACTCAGTGCCGCTGAAGGCGACGCTTCGGCTTTCGCGCAAGGAGGACGAGGACGAAGACGAGGCGGAAGAGGCGATGCAGCAGGAGGTCTACCTCGGCAACCTGCCGTTCATGACCCCGCGCGGCACGTTCGTGATCAATGGCGCCGAACGAGTTGTGGTTTCGCAGCTGCACAGAAGCCCCGGTGTCTTCTTTGGCCAGAAGGTGCACCCCAACGGCACAGAGCTGTTTTCTGCCCGCGTGATTCCATTTCGCGGATCGTGGATTGAGTTCTCCACGGACGTAAGCAACGTGATGTGGGCGTACATCGACCGCAAAAAGAAGCTGCCGGTCACATCGTTGCTTCGCGCACTCGGATATTCGGCGGACGCCGACATCGTTACGCTTTTCGACCTGGCTGACGAATTAAGTACGAAGACCAAGAGGTCGTTCAAGAAAGCGGTCGGCCGCATCGTGGCGTCAAATGTGTCGATCGAGAACGTGACAGAGGTCGTTGACGAAGACACGGGCGAGCTCCTCGAGGAACGGCGCGAGCGCGAACTTATCCTGCCGATGAACCACGAGGTGGTTGAGGAGGATTACGAGGCACTCAAGGAAGCAGGAGTCGAGAGCATCTTTCTCATGCGAGCGGTTGACGATGATGCGGACGTCGATCGCAGCTCGCTGCTCAACACGCTTAAGAAGGATCCGACGCACTCTGAGGAGGAAGCGCTCGAATACCTCTATTTCAAACTTCGCGGGACGGAAGCCCCGGACCTTGATACCGCGCGCGGCGTCCTGGACCGGCTCTTCTTTTCTGAAAAGCGTTATGACCTTGGGGAAGTCGGTCGCTATCGTATCAACAGCCGCCTGAGGCTGAACCAGCCCCACGACACGCTTACGCTGACGATCCAGGATATCGTTTCCATCATTGGCGAGCTCATTCTGCTGCAGAATGGCAAGAGCACCGTCGACGACATCGACCACCTTGGCAACCGCCGTGTCCGGACCGTCGGCGAGCAGCTCGGCGCCCAGTTTTCGCTGGGGCTGGCAAGGATGGCGCGGACCATCAAGGAGCGGATGAACCTTCGCGACGCGGAGAACTTCACGCCGCAGGACCTGGTGAACGCTCGAACCGTCTCGAGTGTGATCAATACGTTCTTCGGAACGAATCAGCTCAGCCAGTTCATGGATCAGACGAATCCGCTGGCTGAATTGACGCACAAGCGGCGAATGTCGGCGCTAGGTCCGGGTGGTCTTACCCGCGAGCGGGCAGGATTTGAGGTTCGCGACGTACACTACACGCACTACGGCCGGCTGTGTCCTATTGAGACGCCGGAAGGTCCGAATATCGGCCTTATCTCATCACTGTGTGTGCACGCCAAGATCAACGCCTTCGGGTTTATCGAGACTCCGTATCGCGTCGTGGAGAAAGGCAAGGTTACGGACGAGATCCAGTTCCTGACTGCTGAACAGGAGGATAGCGCAGTCATCGCCCAGGCCAACGCGCCCATCAGCCGCAGTGGCAAGTTTGTCAACAAGTATGTCAAGTGTCGGTACCAGGGTGATTTTCCGATTGTACCTCCGAAAGAGGTGCAATTTGTCGATATCGCACCGAATCAGATCGTCTCGCCTGCGGCAAGCCTGATTCCGTTCCTGGAGCATGATGACGCGAACCGTGCTCTTATGGGATCAAACATGCAGCGGCAAGCCGTGCCGCTTCTTCGAGCCGATTCGCCCATTGTCGGTACAGGGCTGGAGGGCCGCATCGCACGCGATTCGCGCGCTGTGCTCTTGTCCGAAGGCAAGGGTGTGGTTGAAGATGTGGATGCAAACAAGATCGTCGTCAGGTACGACCCGGAAGGCGGCGACGAAGATGTCATTTTCGGCGACCTTACCAGCACGTACAATCTGACGAAATTCCGGCGGACGAATCAGGATACGTGCATCAACCAGAAGCCCATGGTCGAGGTCGGCCAGAAGGTGACGACGGGTACCGTGCTTACGGACGGTTTTTCGACTGATAAGGGAGACCTCGCGCTCGGCAAAAACGTCCTGGTGGCCTTCATGCCCTGGAGAGGTTACAATTTCGAGGACGCGATAGTCGTTTCCAGCCGACTCGTCGCCGAGGATGTGTATACGTCTGTCCACATCGAAGAATTCGAGCTTCAGGTTCGCGATACCAAGCGCGGTGAGGAAGAGCTCACGCGAGAGATACCGAACGTATCCGAAGAGGCCACGAAGGACCTGGATGAGCGAGGTATCATTCGAATCGGCGCGGAAGTCAAAGCAGGCGATATTATCGTTGGCAAGATCACACCGAAGGGCGAAACTGATCCGACGCCGGAAGAGAAGTTGCTTCGAGCCATCTTCGGTGACAAGGCCGGAGACGTGAAGGATGCGTCGCTGAAGGCACCTCCGGGAATGAACGGCGTCGTAATCGACACGAAGCTGTTCAGCCGTCGAAAGCTCGACCCAGCCTCCAAGAAGGTCGAACAGAAGCGCCTCGCCGAGATTGATGCCGCCCTCGAAGAACAGCTGGCAGAGCTGAATGGGTCATTCTGGACGAAGTTCTTCAAGCTTACGAAAGGTAGCAAGACCAAGTATCCGGTAGAGAATCGTGACGGCGAAATCGTGGTCAAGGAAGGCGCTGCCTTCACGAAGACGTCGTTCAAGAACGTAGAACCGGTCCAGATTAATTCGCGATCTGTATCGACTGGCACTCGAAAAACAGATGGCCGGATTCGGAAGCTCTTCCGCAATTTTTCCGCGGAGCACAGACGTATAGTCGGCGAGGCGAAGCGAGAGCGCCATCAAGTTCAGATGGGCGATGAGCTGCCTCCGGGCATCGTTCAGCTTGCCAAAGTCTATGTCGCGAAGAAGCGCAAGATTCAGGTTGGTGACAAGATGGCCGGACGCCACGGTAACAAGGGTGTTGTTGCCAAGGTCGTGCCGGTCGAGGATATGCCGTTCCTGGATGACGGGACTCCGGTTGACATCGTTCTGAATCCGCTCGGCGTACCATCGCGAATGAACCTGGGTCAGATCTTTGAGACCCTCCTCGGCTGGGCAGGACACAAACTCGGCAAGAAGTTCGCTACCCCGATCTTTGACGGGGCGTCAATGGAAGACATTACGTCGTTGCTGAACGAAGCGGGTCTGCCCGTCGACGGACGGGCCCAGCTGTACGATGGCTTCTCGGGCGAGCCATTCGACCAGAAGACGACCGTGGGCATGATCTACATGCTCAAGCTGAGCCACCTTGTCGAAGACAAGATTCACGCTCGTTCGATCGGACCCTACAGTCTCATTACGCAGCAACCACTTGGTGGCAAGGCTCAGTTCGGTGGACAGCGACTCGGGGAAATGGAAGTCTGGGCGCTGTACGCCTATGGTGCGGCGAACGTGCTGCAGGAGATGCTTACGTACAAGTCGGACGACGTACAAGGCCGATCCAAGGCCTACGAGTCCGTCGTCAAAGGCGATAATATGCCTGAGGCCGGCGTTCCCGAGAGTTTCAACGTACTCGTCCGAGAACTTCAGGGCCTGGGACTGGAAGTCAGACTTGACTGATTTGCCGACCGACCACCCGCTTAAACGGCACATACTTCATACCACGCAGAGGTCTTAACGAATGCCGTACGGAAAAACGCACAAGATCAAAAAGAACTTCGGCCGTATCACGGTCAGTCTTGCGTCTCCGGAATCGATTCTGGAGCGCTCGTTCGGCGAAGTGCTGAAGCCTGAGACGATCAACTACAGATCGTTCAAGCCGGAGAAGGATGGTCTTTTTTGCGAAAAGATTTTCGGACCCGTCAAGGACTGGGAATGCCACTGCGGGAAGTACAAGAGAATCCGCTACAAGGGGATTATCTGTGACCGTTGCGGTGTTGAGGTGACGCAGAAGGCCGTGCGCCGTGAGCGTGCCGGACATATTACACTCAGCGTACCCGTCGTCCATATCTGGTATTTCAAGACGCTGCCGAATAAGATCGGTCACCTCCTCGGAATCAAGTCCAAGGATCTTGAAAAGATTGTCTACTACGAGAACTACGTGGTTGTCCAGCCTGGCTGCGCGGCGAACCTTGGAATCGAGGAGAAGCAACTCCTGACAGAGGAAGAGTACTTCAACGTCCTGTATCAAATCCGCGAGGATAACAATCGTCTCGACGATGAGGATGCGGACAAGTTCATTGCCAAGATCGGTGGTGAAGCTGTGGAGGACATGTTGAAGCGAATCGACCTCGATCGCCAGTCGCAGGAGCTTCGCTTTCAGGTCAAAACTGAGACGAGCCAGCAGCGCAAGGGTGAGGCGTTGAAGCGCCTGCGTGTAACCGAAGCATTCCGCGAAGCCAATCGCACCATGGAAAACCGTCCGGAGTGGATGGTGATGCGTGTGATTCCGGTTATCCCTCCCGAGCTGAGACCGCTCGTTCCGCTCGAGGGTGGTCGGTTCGCGACCAGTGACCTCAATGATCTTTACCGCCGGGTCATCATTCGGAATAATCGCCTGAAGCGATTGATCGACATCAAGGCGCCGGAAGTTATTCTCCGGAACGAGAAGCGAATGCTGCAGGAGGCAGTCGATTCTCTGTTCGACAACAGTCGCAAGGCCAACGCGGTGCGCTCCGATTCGAATCGCGCGCTGAAGTCGTTGTCGGATATGCTCAAAGGCAAGCAGGGACGCTTCCGCCAGAACCTGTTGGGCAAGCGAGTCGACTACTCGGGCCGATCAGTGATCGTCGTAGGTCCCGAGCTTGGTTTGCACCAGTGCGGTCTCCCCAAAGAGATGGCGGTGGAGCTTTTCAAACCGTTTATCATACGCAAGCTGATTGAGCGCGGAATTGTCAAGACGGTAAAGAGCGCGAAGAAGATCGTCGACCGCAGGACCTCGGATGTCTGGGACATTCTCGAAAAGGTGATCTCCGGGCGCCCCGTGCTCCTCAATCGTGCGCCCACGCTTCACAGGCTGGGCATCCAGGCCTTTCAGCCTGTCCTCATTGAGGGTAAGGCCATACGGCTGCACCCGCTTGTCTGTACCGCCTTCAATGCCGACTTCGACGGCGACCAGATGGCCGTCCACGTCCCGCTGAGCCACGATGCGTGCCTCGAAGCCATGGTTCTCATGCTCTCGAGTCACAACATTCTGAGCCCGGCACACGGAGGCCCGATCGCCGTTCCGACGCAGGACATGGTACTCGGTCTTTACTATATCACGAAGGCGCGTGGTGGCGTAAAGGGCGAAGGGATGCGGTTCTGCTCGATGACGGAAGTCCGGCAGGCCTACGATCAGAACATCGTACATCTCCACGCCCGCATCCAGGTACGCGACTACGAAGGTGAGGTGATAGACACAACTGTCGGACGCGCTTTGTTCAATGAAGTGGTTCCAGATGAGGCAGGGTATGTCAACGAAGTCCTCACCAAGAAGAACCTTCGCTTGATTATTTCGCGTGTCCTCAAGGTTACCGGCTTCACCGAGACCACCAAGTTTCTTGACGACATCAAGAGGCTCGGGTTTGAGATGGCCACTACAGCCGGCCTGACGTTCTCCCTTTCCGATATCATCATACCGGATGCGAAGGAGAAGTTGATCAACTCCGCGAGTGGCGAAGTTGAGAAGGCTCGTGGCAACTATGAGCTGGGATTCATTACGGAGAACGAGCGCTACAACCAGGTTATTGATATCTGGACCCGGACAAACAATCGCGTCTCCGACGTACTCTTTGATACACTCAAGACAGACAAGGAAGGCTTCAACGCCATCTACATGATGGCGGACTCCGGTGCTCGAGGATCGAAGGAGCAGATTCGACAGCTCGGCGGAATGCGTGGTCTGATGGCCAAGCCTCAGAAGAGCCTTGTGGGATCCGCCGGTGAGATCATCGAGAATCCGATTATTTCGAACTTCAAGGAAGGGCTGTCTGTCCTCGAGTACTTCATATCAACGCACGGCGCTCGTAAGGGTCTCGCTGACACGGCACTCAAGACGGCCGACGCCGGCTACCTGACGAGGCGTCTCGTGGATGTTGCTCAGGACGTGACGGTCATGCAGGCGGACTGCGGTACGCTTCGCGGTATCCGTATTTCGGCGCTGAAGGACAACGAGGAAGTTGTGGAGCCGTTGGCCGATCGAATCCTGGGTCGGGTATCGGTTCATGATGTTGAGGATCCCCTCACCGGCGATACCATCGTCGAAGCGAATGAACTGATCGACGAAGAGAAGGCCCGCAATATCTCCGAGACATCGATCGAGGAAGTTGAGATCAGATCGGTCCTCACGTGTGAGTCGAAGCGCGGGGTATGCGCCCTCTGCTACGGGCGTAACCTAGCCTCGGTACGACTAGTGGAGACCGGTGAAGCGGTTGGTGTTGTAGCTGCGCAGTCGATCGGTGAGCCCGGTACGCAGCTTACGCTGCGAACCTTCCACATCGGCGGTACGGCAAGCCGTATCTCGGCTGAGAGCACTATCCAGACGAAGTTTGGGGGCAAGATTCTGTACGAGAATCTCCGGACAGTCGAGCTGGACGATGGGGAAGGAGCCCGGGACGTTGTCCTTTCGCGTCAGGGCGAGATCGTCATTGTAGACCCGAAAGACGACAACCGTCACCTGATTACGTACCTGATCCCATATGGTGCGGAGGTGATGGTGAAGAAGGGTTCCACCGTAGAAAAGGGACAGGTTCTGGCCAGCTGGGACCCATACAACTCCGTGATTCTGTCGGAAGTCCAGGGCAAGGTGACCTTCCAGGACATCATCGACGGCACGACATATCGAGAGGAGGTCGACGAACAGACGGGTCACAAGGAGAAGGTGATTGTCGACAGCCGTGAGCGCAATCTCACTCCGGCGATACTTGTCAAGTCGACTGCGAAGAGCAAGAAAGTGGAGCGTGAATATCCGCTTCCTGTCCGAGCACGTATTCAGATAGACGAAGGAGACAAGGTTCAAGCTGGACAAATCCTCATCAAGATTCCGAGACAGACGGCGAAGACTCGCGATATCACAGGCGGTCTACCGCGTGTCACCGAGTTGTTCGAGGCGCGCACGCCTACCGATCCCGCTGTCGTCAGTGAGATTGACGGAGTCGTGAGCTTCGGCGGCAGGAAGCGAGGGGCGCAGGAAGTGATCGTCACAAGTCGTGATGGGTCGGAAACCCGCACGTATCTCGTTCCCCTGACGAAGCACCGTCTCGTTCACGAGAATGACTTCGTTCGCGCAGGCGAGCAGCTGTCAGATGGCCAGATTTCACCTCAGGATATTTTGAGGATTCTCGGCCCGAAAGCCGTGCAAGAGTATCTCGTCAACGAGGTGCAGGAAGTGTACCGGCTGCAGGGTGTGACCATCAACGACAAGCACATCGAAGTCATCGTTCGGCAGATGATGCAGAAGGTCCGTATCGTCGATCCAGGTGATACAAGCCTGCTGGAAGACGACCATATCGATCGCTTTACCGTTGAGGACATGAATGACGAGCTGCACGACAAGTTTGTCATCACGGACCCCGGCGAGACGACTCTGCAGATAGGTTCTGTGATTGATCGACGTCGACTTCGGGAGATCAACTCAGAGATGAAGCGTCGAGATCTCAGTGGGGCCGATGTGAGAGATACACAGCCGGCAGTTGCTGAGCCTGTTCTACTGGGCATCACGCAAGCGTCGCTTTCAACTGATTCGTTCGTGTCGGCCGCGTCGTTCCAGGAGACGACAAAGGTGCTTACGAACGCGGCGATTCATGCGAAGACCGACGACCTGTTCGGCCTCAAGGAAAACGTCATCGTGGGGCACCTCATCCCGGCTGGAACCGGTCAGCGGAGATTCCAGGATCTCGTGGTTGGCTCCAAGAAGGACCTTGCCGAGCTTCAGGCAGCCATGGCGGCTGGTGGCAATGGAGCGGCAGGCAAAGCGGCGTCCGAGTCCGGAGAGAAGGCTGTTCCGGCTACGTCCTGACAGTTTGATCCAGCGTAGTTAAGAAAGGCCCCGCCTCAGGTGGGGCCTTTTTTTGTTGTGACACGTTTGGGATGATTTGTCCCGAAAACGTGACAGATCCGTCGCACCGGTGCATCAACTGCTTCCGATACTACCCGTTGAGTAGAGGGAACGAACTCAACGGATCAAGACTGAGGGAAGCACAATGAGAATTTCTAACTTTTCGATAGCGGCAATCGTCGTAGCTCTTGTGACCGGTGCAACTTTGGCTTCACCGTCGACCGCTGACGCTTCGACATCAACGTATGCGCAGCAGACTGTCGACGCAGACGGGCGCAAGGTGCGTGTTGTGAGGCATCGCCCACCGGCTCTAAGAGTTGAAGTGCGGACGCGTCGCCCGTCAAGGCGGCACGTATGGATCGATGGGCACTGGCGTTATCGGCATGCCCGCTACGTGTGGGTCAAGGGCCGGTGGTCACCACGCCCCCGTCACAGCGCGATATACGTCAGGCCTCACTGGGTTCGCCGTGGAGGCGGATGGGTCCAGGTAGGTGGCTTCTGGAGATTCTAGGGAAGGCAGGCGAGCGGAGGTGCAACTATACGTCGGTTGCCAGCGTGTCCTACTCCTGCACTCGCCACGGCCAACTCCGAAAAAGGCGTCCATTCCAACAGGAAGGGCGCCTTTTCAATTGACTGGAGTCGGGATGAATTGCGTGTGGCAGGGTGTGGCGAATGCGCAACTCCCGCGCCAACCTTCCGTACTGCGCAATACAGTACATCCCTACACCTTGTAGACACAATGCGATACCCCAACCGAATCCTAGGACTCATGGCGATCCTGGCGCTGCTCCTCGCGCCCGTCGCGAACGCTGGCGACGGCGTCGACATCAAGGACACCATCAAGAAGTCATTCAGCGTAAAGGAGGGAGGCACGCTTTCTCTGGACCTCGATCGTGGTAGCATCGTGATCCGCTCTTCATCGGAGTCGACTGTTCTCGTCGAAGTGGACCGCATAGTCGGCGCAGAATCGAAGGAGGACGCAAAACGAATCCTTGAGCAGCACCAGCTCGAGATCCTCAAGAAGGGGAACGATGTAGTCGTGAGATCCCGATTCGACCAGGACGGGTTCGAGTGGACAAAGTGGAGGGATCGTGATCGTGTCAAGCTGAAGGTCGTAGTGCGTGTTCCGGCGCAGTACAACGTTGAGTTCACCACCGGAGCCGGGAATGTATATGCCGAGGATGTCGATGGCATGGTGAACGGCACAACGGGAGCGGGCAACGTACAGATCGGTCGGGTAAGCGGTCGCGTCAGTATTACGTCGGGCACGGGTAACGTTGATATCGATGGAGCCATGGGACCGGTTGAGATAGCGACGGGTGCGGGTAACATCCGGGTCGGCGAAGTGGCAGGCGAAGTTGTGGCAAATACCGGTGCCGGTAACATTGAAGCCAAGATCATGAGTCAGCCTTCAAGTCGCTCGAAACTCGAGACCGGCGCTGGCAATGTGACGGTTTATCTGTCGGACAGTGTCGGCATTGATGTGCATGCCGAAACCGGAATCGGTTCTGCCGACTGTGATTTCGGCCTGAAGGTGAGTGGTCGGTTTCTCTCGGGGAAGTCATTCAAAGGCAGCGTGAACGGCGGCGGGCCGGCGCTTACGATGCATTCGGGAGCGGGTAGCGTGAGTTTGAAGAAGCAGTAGATTGTATTCGATTGTTTGAAGTGGTGTAGTAGTAGCGAGGGGTGGCTGTCATCGGCAGCTGCCCCTCATCTTTGGTATACGTGGGACCTGAGAACGACCGTCGGAAAGGGGGGGCGAGCAGATACCCGGCGTCGAGGCCGAATAAGGGTAGTCGAGGCCATGGTGGCCATCTTTCTGTAATCTGAAGGCGGGTCGTTTCCCGGACAGTCCACGAGCATCTTCACAGGATCTCCGGAGAGGAACATATGCCTTCTGGTCCCTATTACAAGGCGCTTTGACAGTTTCGGATGGCCGTGATTCTCAAGGGAACTGGAAGAGCCTCGGAATGATGAATAAGCCCCGAGAGCCCCTCAGGATCACCTGTCCGGTCGCTCGGCTTCCCTTGATGTTACTTTGTTTGTAACGGTGGCGGCTATAACCCCAACAGAGATTATTCACCCGGTCATCGTTATGCCGAGTGGTAGCGAGAGATTGTGTTTTCCGGAACGCTAGCACTTGACGTAGTCGGCGAGACAGCCC
>JABDKH010000074.1 GCA_013002345.1 Rhodothermales bacterium | reverse complement strand
CGGTCAGGCAATCGATCAATCCCCAATTTTCTCGTTCAAAAGCTGACAGGGTCTGAGAACCGCCACGATTCTCGTGCGCTGCCATCAGGTGATAGCCCACCCCCGGCCGGTCACGGTCAACAGCAATATGCCCCATGATTCCTACCTCTCGTCCAGGCGGGAAGAGACCATGAAGGAACTCGTGCGCCATCAAGCGAAAGAGGTTCAGGTCGGGGAAGATGTTGCCGGCATTGTTGTACTTGATGTATGCGCCGCTTCGATAGTCATTGATCTTCTTGAGATTTCCGGGATCCGATCCATAAACAGCGCTGGAGTTGTAGCCAAGGTGAGCGACTCCACTCGCACCGCCAGAAGTCAATTTCACCCCCATCGGTTGTCGCAGGACGATGAACACGAAGTCGATCACGCCGTTCTCGTCCGCATCGAAATCGGAAAGGTCGACTGACGGATCATCGTTGAGTGTGGTCATGATCTCACGAGACAGCCTTTCAAGATCCAACGCCGTCGCATCTATCTGCATGTAATCCCGCGCATCGTACTGTGTGGCTATTACGCGATGGAAGGACTCGCCGAGCACAATCAGCTTTTCGCTGGATTGCCTGTAGAAGTAGTCCGTCAGAGACCGCCTATCGAACGGTGGCAGGTTGTCGGAATCAAAGACGTAGTCGGCGAAATCAGGAAGCTGGTCCGGATGCCGCCACTGCCGTGCTTTCTCCGTACAGCCGGGAAACACGGTCGTGTCGTCGCGAAATCGGACGAAGACGACGAGCACCCTTCGCAGTTGCGCGTCGGTCGCACCGGTGTACTGCGAGGTCGTCGCCTCGTCTCGTGAGTGCGTATGACCGCTCGTTCGGTCCTGAGACAAGGCGACGCCGGGCGCGATCGCGGCTCCGGCGGTGATGACGATGGTCAGAAGCGCGGCTCGGAATTCGCCGGCAGAGAAGGAAGCGCGATGGCGCTGTGGTCGGAATTGCATCTCGGAACTCCGTCTCGTTCCACACGGCAGTAGCCCGACGGCCGTGGTCCGCGAGACCAGGTGTGTTGGAGGACACGCTGTCCGAGTAGGCAACAATTGCGAATCGAATGCGACATCGGCGGGGTGAAGTATTGAGCTACACGGAGTTGCCCCGACGCATCGGACAACCGGTGCGATGACCCGCCGGGGTGAGACCGCGAGGTCATCGATGGCACCCGGCGATTCGGTGGATGGAGATCAAAGCCGTGTCCGGCCGGATGGAGGCAACTCGTTAATCAGCTAAGCAGCCTACCGTCGAGAAACCCAAAGGTCGATTCAGCGTCATGCCGATCATCCGCTCAGGGTTGCGATAACCCCGAGTATTACAACGAGTTACTTTACATGGGAGACCGGTGAGGGTATATTAATTAGGATGGGCCCTCCGGCGCGGAGTTCATGCTCCCGCGCTCTCACTGTGGGTCCGTCTGCTCGCCCGATCTGTGCTGCAAATCCGTCGAATGCGATGAACGAAAACACCGTAACCGAAAACGTTGCCAAACAATGGCACCAATCCCTGTCGCCTGAGATTCGGACAGCCATTCGTGGTCTCCACAAGATTGACAAGCGCTGGAATTTCATCGCCCTTTTCTTCCTCGCCAACTGGGCGGTCGGGGCGTGGGTCGTCCTGACCTTTCCGCATCTGGCCGTGCGTATCCTCGGGACTCTCTGGATCGGGATCGTGATACACGGGCTGGCGAACCTCATGCACGAAGCCACTCACGGCAACCTCTTCCGCAAGCAGTCCGCCGATCGCCTGTTGGGCTTTCTCTGCGGTGCACCGGCGTTTTTCTCGGTCACTGCCTATCAGGTGACTCACACACTGCACCACGCACACAACCGGACCGACCTCGACCCCGACGAGTTCATGAACATCACGAACAAGAAGGGGGTACTGTCGCTCTTGTTCTACCTCTGGCTGTTCATCGGGATGTTTCTGTACTTGATACACGTTCCGCTAACTGCACTGCTTCGCGGTAGCAACAGGGATCGGCGGCGCATCGTTACCGAGTATGCGATCATGTTTGTGGTTTACGGCGGCGTCATCCTGGCGAGTCTCCGATTCGGATTCTGGGACGCGGTTGTTGCCGTGTGGCTTATTCCATGCCTGGTTGCCGCGTTCTTCGGCAATGTCAGAAGCTGGGCCGAACACATGCTCACGTTGAAGGGACATCCCCTGACGGAGTCTCGAACGGTTTTGAGTTCTAAGGCGTTCTCGCTGTACAACGTAAATCTGAATTATCACGCCGAGCATCACCTGTATCCGGGAATGCCCTGGTATAATCTCCCGAAGCTGCACAAGGTGCTCCTGCCCGAGTACAAGCGGATCGGCACATCCATTTACAAATCGTACGCCGTTTTCCTGTTCGACGCCGTCCGATATGGCGTACACGGGCTTGCGCCGAAAGTGCGCCCAAGTGTGGGAGCCGACGTTCCGGCCTGATTCACTGGTCGGGCGACGAGCCGTGTCTACCTCGCGGCTGATCGTTTCATCACATCGAGGACCTCGGTCGCGATCTCTTCGATGGGCTTGTTCGTAACGCTCACGACCGACCATCCAGGGTGGCGATCGAACAGATCCTGCGCATACTTCAACTCGCGGTGCACATGACTGGCTTCGGCGTACCGGCCGGTCGCACCGCCGAAGAGATCCTGGCGAGCTCGCCGCAGGTAGGCGAGATGTGACGAATCCGTCGTGAGTGCGACGACCTTCCCGGGTTCGATGTCAGACAGTACAGCCGGGGCCGGGATGTCGAGTACGATCGGGACGTTCGCAACCAGCCATCCTTTGAACGCAAGGTAGATGCTGAGTGGAGTCTTGAACGTTCGGGAGACACCCACGAATATAATCTCAGCCAGGTCGAGTTCTTGTGTCCGCTGACCGTCATCGTGGCGAAACGCAAACTCCATCGCTTCGATACGCTGGAAGTACTCTCTGTTCAACTCCCGAAAAAGCCCCGGCCTCTCCGATGGCGAATCTGCGAACCGATGAGCCAGTTCGGTGAGGAGCGGGCCAAGGAGGTCCAGAGCCACGACTCCGTGTACCCGGCTGTATTCTCCAATCGTTGTTCGAAGCTCACTGGACACAATCGTGTAGACTACGAAACCGTCGCCGGGACTCGCCTCGTCGATGATGTTCCGGATTTCCTCTCTCGTTCTGACATTCGCGTGAAGTCGGATCTGGGCCCGGTCGGCACCAAACTGAGTTAATGCTGCCTGTACGGCACGATCGGCTGTGCCTCCCGTGCCGTCTGATACTACAAGAATCTGAAACACGTCGATATGCGTTGATGCTTGCGCTCGTCATCACGGACTATGTACCACGGGCGGCGCAAGAAATCCAGTGGGCCAGTCGACTCGGGCGTAGCCGGAAGCTGAGGTGAAAATGTCTGCAGTACGATCGTCTGCGAACGCCAGCCTGCGCGTCCTTAACTTGACGGGCTAATGAAATGCCAAACCCGAATAGAGACACCGAGGAATGGACCGCATAATCGAACCCTTTCGGATCAAGGTTGTCGAGCCCATCAGGATGACCACGCTGGCCGAGCGCGAACAGATCCTTCGAGACGCCGGCTACAATCTATTTCGAATCCCCTCCAGTGCGATTCTTGTCGACCTGCTGACTGACAGCGGAACAGGTGCGATGAGCGCCGAGCAGTGGTCGGCCATGATGCGTGGCGACGAATCGTATGCCGGGAGTCCGTCGTTTGAACGGTTCGAAAAGGCGGTCAAGGACATTTTCGGCTTTCAACATGTGATACCTACGCATCAGGGACGAGCTGCGGAGCGCATTCTGGCGGCCACGCTGGTTCGTCCGGGCCATGTCATCCCGAACAACACGCATTTCGATACCACGAGGGCCAATCTGGAGGCGGCCGGGGCCAAAGCGATAGACCTCCCGTGTGCGGAAGCAAAAGACCTGGCGACTTCGCATCCGTTCAAGGGAAACATCGACCTCGAAGCCCTGGAGCGGGCACTGGACGCAAACGCCGGTCAGGTCCCGTTCGCAATGATCACCATCACAAACAATGGTGGTGGTGGTCAACCCGTGTCGATGGATAATATCCGTCGGGCGTCCAAGATCTGTCGTGACCGTGGAGTTCGCTTCTATCTCGACGCATGCAGATTTGCCGAGAACGCGTACTTCATCAAAACGCGCGAGCACGGGTATGCGGATGTGTCACTCATCGATATTGCCCGAGAGACGTTTTCGTATGCGGATGGCTGCACCATGAGCGCCAAGAAAGACGGCATGGCGAATATCGGCGGGTTTCTCTGTACGAACGACGATCTGGTCGCGAGTCAGGAGAAGGAGCTGCTGATTCTCACCGAGGGGTACCCCACGTATGGAGGGCTGGCAGGCCGCGACCTCGAAGCGATCGCGGTGGGACTGTACGAAGCGCTCGACTATAACTATCAGCAATACCGCGCCGCCTCCACAAGCTATCTGGGAGACCGGATTGCGATGGAAGGCGTGCCGATCGTTCAACCGCCCGGGGGGCATGCCATCTATATCGACGCGCAGTCGATGTTGCCGGACATTCCGAAGTCAGGCTATCCGGGTCAGGCGCTTTCCATCGAGCTTTACCGGCACGGCGGTATCAGGTCTGTCGAGATCGGGTCGGTGATGTTTGGACGACGTGATCCGAATTCGGGAGAGGAGTCTTTCGCGGAGAACGAGTTGGTGCGGCTGGCCATCCCGCGCCGCGTGTACACCAAGAGTCAGATCGACTTTGTGGTGGAGTCCATTCTGGACGTGTTTCAGAATCGCGAGAGGGTCCGAGGGGTGCGCATCGTATCGCAGCCAGAGGCGCTTCGACACTTTTCGGCAACGTTCGAACCGGTCTAGCCTGGACGATCGTCTGCCGGCTCATTTCACGGCAAGACCGGCTGTGTCCACGCTACTTCGAGTTCGCCGTCGCGCTGTCCATTCTCCTTCGTCTTGTCTGACACAACGCGGGCACGAACGTACAGCTCGTCACCGGTGAATGTGTACGAAGCTGAGGAGCCTTCCGCCTTGTCCAGCAACACGCCGACCTGGATGGATCGCTGCTGCGCGTCGTAGTCATCGCTGTCGGACTCAGCACGGGGCATGCGTGTCCCGACGAACTCGGTTGTGTAGCTGACGCCTGGTTCGGCATCGAGCGTTATGGAGAGGGCATCACGGGTGAACTTGATGTCGGCGATTTTAACGCCCGTCGACGCATAGAAATCTCCGCGTTCCATGGCTGCAATCAGGCTGTCGGTTTCCAGCGATTCCGAGCGCACCTGAATCCAGCCTCGACCGGGATTCACCAACCTGGACGCCTGGCCGTGATAGTGGTGGGCATCGTCGACCGCGAGTCCGTACATGATTTCGCGGCCGTGAAGAAGTCGCTCGGCGAGAACCACATCCCACATCCGGTCGGTGCCTATTCTCGTCGAGTCGCCTTCATTGTGAACGTCTGGATGGCCATTGTAGACCTCGAAGAAGCGATCACCTTCGAGGGCTGCCAGGTCAGCGGCCGTGACGGCCCACTGGTAGTTGGGGTGATTGATGTGGGGGAACATCGGCCGGCCGGTCTTCTGCCGCTGCTCGAGCACGGCGTCAACGTTCCTTTGCATGACGTCGAGCACACTGTTTCCTGCCTGAGGGGCAATCACCTCCATCAGATTCGTGGCGTTGATCCCGATGTGCTTAGACTCGAACCGGCCATTGATCTCTTCGCTCTGGATGATGACATACTGTCCTTCCTCTTCCAGCAGGGGCCGGTATTCAGCAAGGGTCTTCAGCCTGACCAGCGTATCACCCTCCTGCACGCTCAAGTTGACCCATTCTGAACCGAACCGGTCCAGGTACTCGGCTAGTGCGCCTTGCTGCAGGTCACGTGCGGACACCCACTGCTCGCCTTCCGCCAGCGTGTTGTGGTCGGATAGCGCAATGAAATCGTAGCCGTTGGTCTTGTACCAGTCGACGATCATCTCCGGGAAGTCGTCTCCGTCACTCCAGAGCGAGTGTGTGTGGAGATTGCCCTTGCGCCAGGGAACCTCGCCGTCGTGTGGTCGGGCGCAGCCGGAAACAAAGAAAGCGAGAAGCAGGACTGCAGTGACGCGCTGCTGAATTCCGTGAGGCATGAGTTTCTTTCTTGGACCCGTCGAATGTGTAGGCGAGCCGAATGGCAAGGACGAAAACGATGCGGCGGCCCGCTCATATGGCGTGCAACAGGATCCAACCGCTGCGGCGATCGCATGTGCCCCGTTATAGGCAGAAACCTGCGATAGAGATGCCGTAGGGGTTTCCCGACCATCACTGCGTCACATTGTAAATCGGTGGATGCGTTCATACCTTATTGAATCGCCCTGACAGGGACCCTGAGGGCTCTGACCGGGATTCGTTTCGCATATGTTCATCCGATCGTCTGCCATGCGTATATCTACTACTTTGAGAGGTCGTTTCGTCGTCCTCTCTCGAACTGGCCTACAAGTTCTGCTCACCACATTCGTGTGCTTGCTGCTCGTTGCTGACGTCAGTGCCCAGGAGCGTCGTATCACGCTGCAGGGTCAAGTCTCAGACGACGAAGGGCGTCCACTTCCGGGAGTGTCTATCCGTGTGACCAACACGACGCTGGGTACCGCTTCAGGTGTGGACGGCAGCTACGAATTTAACTTTCCAACCACGAGAACGTCGGTCACTGTCGAGTACAGTTTCGTCGGTTTCAAGACGGAGCGCAGACAGGTGTCGGAATCGGGCACGATCAACCTGGTGCTGCAGCCAGACATTCTGCGGATCTCCGAAGTGGTTGTGACGGGTACAACCGGTCTGACGGAGAGGAAGCAGCTTGGTAACACGATTTCCTCGGTTGGCGGGAGTGAGATTGCAGGCTCCGGTGCCGTTGATGCATCGGGCGCGCTTTCCGGAAAAATCACCGGCGCTCTGGTAACGCAGACGTCAGGATCGCCAGCCGGTGCGATCTCGGTCAAGCTCAGGGGCAATAGCACGATCAACAGTGGCTCTGAGCCGCTCTACATTATCGACGGCGTCATCGTTGACAACAGCTCCAACGAACTGGTGCTGGTCGGCAGTGGCGGCGTACAGAATCGACTTGTCGACCTGAACCCTGCCGACATCGACCGGATCGAGGTCATCAAGGGTCTGCGGCTGCGGCGATCTATGGTTCGAGAGCGAGCAACGGCGTCGTGCAGATCTTCACGAAGCGAGGCAAGTCGGGCGCACCGACCGTCACCTACTCGACGTCCGTGATGATGAGTCAGGTGCGTAAGACGGTGAAGGTCAACGACTCTCCGGTCGAGTGGGTCGATCCCACCGACAACACGAACCTGGCGACGCGTCCGGTCGAGCGGTTCGACTACCAGGACTACATCTTCGACGAGGGATATGGTACGGATCAGTTCGTCTCGGTATCGGGTGGAAGCGACCGCACCAGTTACTATATCTCCGGTTCTCACAAGTTCAACGAAGGGATCATTCGCAACTCGGATTTCCAGCGTACGACCCTCCGCGTGAATGTCGGCCAGACGCTGTCGGACTGGGCGTTTGTGAACGTGGGCACCAACGTCACGCGAAGCTTCAGCAACGACATTCCGACGGGTGGCGAGAGCTTCTTTGACGGCGCGATCACGACCATCCAGTTCCTGCCGCACAATGGTTCGGCCGAGCCGGATGAACTGGGCAACTACTCAGCGCCAGGGACTGGTAATGCCTTCTTCGGCAACCCGTTTGAGGTGATCGATACGTATGAGTTTACCCAGGAGATCAACCGGTTCACCGGTAGTGTCAACCTGAACTTGACTCCCTACGAGGGTCTGTCCGTTGATCTCATCACGGGCTATGACACCTACGGCCAGGTGTCACGTGGATTCAAGCCCGTGGGCGGCGTCGCTGTGCCGAACGGCTTCACGAGACGAGGAGACATCACGCGAAAGCTGTACAACATCGACCTCAACGTGAAGTATGCGACCCCGATTACGGATGATGTGGAATCGACGACCGCTGTTGGTGGGACGTATCAGTATGACAAGGCCGAGTCCATTATCAACGAGGCGAACAACCTCGGACCGATCGTTCAGACGATTGACGGCGGTACCATTGTGGCGAGCTCCGATTTCGTTTCAGAGCGCGCCGTGCGGGGTGGATATATCCAGCAGACCTTCGGGTATCGCGATCGGATCTTTCTGACCGGTGCGGGCCGTATCGACGGTTCCTCGGTCTTTGGCGAGGACAACAACACCCAGTTCTATCCGAAAGTCAGTGGTGCATGGGTGTTGTCCGAAGAGTCGTTCTGGGATGGTCTCTCGGATGCAATCGGGACCTTCAAACTCAGAGCCTCGTGGGGCAAGTCAGGTAACCTGACGGGTATCGGACCCTTCGAGCGTTTCACCAACTACAATCCGGTTTCGTTCGGCGGCCAGACGGGTCTCATCCCGTCGACGTCACTGGGTAATGCGGATATCAAGCCCGAGACGCAGAAGGAGCTCGAGGTGGGAGCGGACTTCTCGATAGTCAAGAACCGCATTGGTGTCGAGTTTACGTACTACGATCAGACCGTCGACGATCTGCTGCTTTCGCGAGTGTTGTCACCGTCGACAGGGGCTTCGACGAGGATCGAGAACGTGGGTCAGTTGACGAACAAGGGAATCGAGGTGATGGTTCGCGGCGTCGTCGTCCGTAAGGAGGATCTCGACGTGAATGTGACTGCGATGTTCAGTCGAAACCGCAACAACGTCACGTCACTTGCGGGAGGCTCGAGATTCGGCATCGGTGGATTCAGTTCGCAATACGCAATTGAAGATCAGCCGCTGGGCGTGTTCTACTGGAGAGCATATGCGCGTGACGACAATGGCGATATCCTCCTGACGCCGGGCGGGCTGCCGCAGGCAGAACGGGGTGACCAGGCGCTTCAGATCGCCTGTGAGACCGGTGATACATCCATCTGCGATCCGAATGATTCCAGCATTCGCCGGGACAGTGACGGAAATCTGACGGGCGCTCAGAGAGACGCGAGCGGTCAGCCAACTGGAGGACTTCTGCGACTCGTTGTAGGAGATCCGAACCCGGACTGGACCGGTTCATTGATCACTGACGTGAACTACAAGCAATGGGGTTTCCGGATGCAGTGGGATGCAGTTCAGGGTGGAGACATCATGAACTGGAACCGGAGGAATTTCGACCGGCACAACTACCGTGGCGGCTACGACTACGGGCTGGAGGAGCAGGGACTGGTCACGAAGGGCACTGCCAACGCCAAGGGCAGCGGCCTGATCCTCGAGGAGTATGTCGAGGACGGATCGTTCATCAAGCTCAGAGAGATAGCCGTTAGTTATACCCTGATGCCTAAGACGCGAGTGCTACGGTCGGTCAGGTTGACATTATCGGGGCGAAATCTCCTGTCCATCGACGATTACAAGAACTACGATCCGGAGGTGACGATCAGTGGTCGGAACACCGGTGTTCGGGGATTCGACTTTGGCACAGTACCGATTCCACGGACTTATTCGTTGGGCGCGACCCTGACGTTTTAGTCAACACACTTTGTATTTCTTCGAATCGACATTCCAGATGAAAGTCATGAAAAGGATAACGAGATTAGCCCTCTCCGGCGGTACGTGCTTGCTACTTGCCGTGGGGATGGCCGCATGTGACACGAACTTTGACAATCCCAACGCGGCGAGTGAGGATCAGGTCGTGTCGACGGCCGGTGGACTGCAGTCGCTTGCCATCGGGATGAGGAGAACGTATTCGATCAGTTTCCTCAGTCCGATGATTAGATCCTCCGCGCTATCGACGCGAGAATTTGGGGTCGTGGTCGGATTCACCAACCCGCAGGAGATCGAACTGGGCGGTTCGGCCCTGCCGCCGGAGAACGGGATCCTGACCAGTATCTGGAGTAATGCCTATCGGGTGATGGGTATGGCAGACCAGGTCATCGAGAACGCGAACGTTGTAGGCGAGCCCGCAACGCGCGGGGCCTTCGAGGCCACCGGATACCTGTTCAAGGGAATGGCCCTGGGTACGCTTGCACAGTTCTATGAGCAACTGCCGATTGCCGTGGACCCGGGCGGCGAAGGCGAGTTTCGGCCGAGAACTGAGGCTGTCGAGGAGGCAGTAAGGCTGCTCGAAGCCGGGCTGGCTGCTGTACCGGCCAGTGTTCCGGCCGCGTTCCGTAGCGACGTTCTCGGGTCGTCCGACTTCGATCTTGAGCAGTGCCTGAACGCGTTTCTCGCGAGATATCGACTGGTACTCGGCAATCATGCGGGTGCCATATCGGCTGCGAATGCCGTGCTTGCGGATTACCCGAATATCAGATCAGCCTGGATGTACGACGACGGAAACAGCAATGAAAATCCGCTGTACATCCAGACGACACTGGAGCCGGCCACGTATCGTCCTGTAGATAACTTCGGATTCGATCCGACTCAGTTCGTGGTCGATGATGGAAGGCTGGATTTCTTTCTTGAAGACCGTGACGAGATAGGGGAGACCTCGAGGATTCCTGTCGAGACCATGCGAGGGTTCTTCGACGTCGTAGACGAGCCGATTCCAGTCTTCGTGCCAGGCGAGATGTACCTGACACGTGCCGAGGCGTACGCACGCCAGGGAGACATGGGGAACGCCGTCTCCAACCTGGATGCTGTCTTGACCAAGACGGACGATCCGTTTGGAATCAACGCCGACACGGACGCGTACTCCGGACCCATGACGCAGGACGATGTGCTTGTGGCCATCTATCGGCATCGTCGCGTCGAGACGTTCCTGGGTGGCACGAGCCTGGAGGATAGCCGGCGCTTCTTCCCGACGTTCAGTCCGCCTTTTGAAGGCGACTACGATTCGTACGATCGGAACAGGAACTACTATCCCTATCCGCAGACGGAAAGGGATAACAATCCGAACATTCCGTCGAATCCGAGTATCTAGCAGGTCGGTGACGGACCCGCGGCAACATGACAATCACGGATCGGGCGTCCTGTGGAGAACCGCAGGGCGCCCTTCGTATAGATGCAGGATGAGGTAACGAATGGTTTCATACTGCCATCGGCTTTCCAATCGATTGATATACACGGTCATCGGAACGGCGGCGTGCTGCATTCTGTTGTCGGCTTGCTCGCGTCCCGCTGAAGACGGACCAATGATCGCAGCGCTGCAACAAGCGGACAGCACCGTTCAGGCAGCGATCGATGCCGGACTGGTGCCGGGCACCGTGCTGCTCATCGCGCGGGATGGAGAGACCCTCCACGAGAAGGCCTACGGCTTCGCCAGCCTTGTCGGGGCTGACGGACGGATGCTCGAGGCACCCGAGCGGATGACGACGGACCACGTGTTCGACCTGGCGTCTCTCACGAAGGTCTTGGCGACCACCTTCGGTGTGATGCTACTCGTCGACCGAGGCGAGATCG